>CAJWWJ010000136.1 GCA_913048575.1 uncultured Halieaceae bacterium | reverse complement strand
GCGTTGTTAAAGGCTTCGTGGGCCGGGTGCTCGGTGATGGAAAATCGTTGGGGCGAATGGCCCAGACACCACAGTAAGCTGCAGTGGTTGTCTCAGCGTTCGATAATCGCCTCAAGTCACTCGAAAGTATGAACACCCGAAGCGTACCGCGCTCTTCCTAAACGCGAAGCACCTCCAGTTCGCAGCTATTTAAAAAGGCATACCTACCTCGGCCTGGGGCAGGATCGTCGTACGCTTCATCAATCTCTGGTGTTGCGCATCGAAGGGGTCGCGCCGGTGCATGGTGCAGGCGTTATCCCACATTAGCGCATCACCGGGCTGCCACTGGTGCACGTAGACGAACTCAGGTCGAGTGGTCCAGTCGAACAAAAATGCCAGCATCTCCGTGCTGTCTTCGGCGTCCCAGCCCACAATTTCTGTGGTCATCCCGGGGCACAGGTATAACGCTTTGCGTCCCGTTACCGGGTGCGTGCGAACAATTGGGTGATGAATATCGGGCGAGCGGGCTTTTTGTTTGTTGTTGGTTGGCACGCTGTAGGCCTGGTTGAACGCCTCATAGGACTGATTCGCCAGGCACCCGTCTAGCTTTTGCTGCGTCTGCTTCGGCAGCGCATCCCAGGCGGCGCACATGTCTGCAAATTCAGTGTTGCCGCCCTCAGGTGGCAGCGTGTCCGCCATCAGCAGTGAACCAACCGCGGGTTGCGGCAGGTAGATCTGATCGTAGTGCCAGCCCACCTCATTGTCAGAAAGAATACCGATGAGCCGGCCGTCGCGCTCAATGTTGGAGACATAAAGAATTTCTGGATGCTCAGGGGAGAGGTACTCCTCACGCACATGAATCTCTAAGGCCCCAAATTGTTGGCTGAAGCCAACCAGTGCGGGCTCGTCAACCGATTGGTTTCTAAACAGCAGTAACTTGTGTTGCGCCCACAGAGCGCGAATTGCCGCTACCGCCTCGGCAGAAGGGTTGCTGGATAGCTGGAAATCAAGCACCTCGGCGCCAAGAGAGGGACTCAGGGGACGAATTGAGATCACGTGTTGGCTCCGATAAAACGAAAGTCAATTGTACGGACATTTGTGGGTAATACCAACTCTGGGAGGTGGCGATAGCTCAGGCGGAACGGGTGCGCCCCAACTCCAGGGCCAGCACTCCCACCAGCACCAGCGCAATGCCGATAAGCTGCTCCACCGATAGGCTCTCGCCCGTGAGTTTATAGGCCATAATTGCCGTGGCGGGCGGCCCGAGCGTGCTGATCAGCGAGGCACGCGACGCGCCGATCCGCCGTACACCTTCCGCCATCAAAAATAGGGGTAAGACGGTGGAGAATACGATAAGGCCGGCCAATGTCAGCCACGCAGGGGTACTCAGTGCAATGTTCTGCCAGCCCTGCACAACCTGATAGTGCCCTGCAAAGCCAACGGCGGCGGCGGTCATGGCGATCAAGGTAAATAAACCGCTGCCCAGGCGCTGTGTCAGCTCGCCGCTGATCAAAAAATAAATGGCGATCGTGATAGAGCAAAATAGAATCCATCCCATCCCTGACCATTCAGCGTCGGTTAGGGTGTTATTGAGTGCATCGGTCACCAGCACCACCCCCAGGGAGGTCAAGAGCAGCGCCGAAATGACGCGGGGCGATGGCGGCTTACGGTCGATAGCAGTGGTGATCAACACGACAAAAATGGGGTACGCGAATAAAAGCGGCCGCTCAACGCTGGCATCGATGATAGTCAGTGCATAAAAATTGGCGAGCGCACCGAGGTAGTAACACAGTACGCCGGCAAAGATAGCCAGCAAAACATCATGGCGGCGCAGGCCGTCCAAAGTGTTGATGACGGCGCGCCCGCCATATAGCCACGCGAGCAACGCGAATCCGGGCACGGCCAATACCGAGCGAATAGCCGCTACATCATGAAAGGTGAGCCCCATGCCATACAGCCCCTTGGCAAATAGGCCTTTGGCCGCAATCAGAATCGCGCCGGATGCCACCAGTAAGGTACCCGTGAGGCTGGGTTTGACTAGTGCGCTCAGGAGGCGTTCTCGCTGGCTTGGAGTTCGGAGAGGATCTCGTCTGTGCTCAGCACCCTCGCCCAGAGTCGACGCAGCATGGTCAGGGTGGCTTCCTGCATTTCGTCACTGTCGGTTCCGGTACCGTCGCTAGCCACAACCACTCGGTACTGCAGATCACAGGCTTCCATTGAGGTCATGGCCACACAGTTGTTAGTTGACACCCCGGTGGAGACAATGGTGGTCACTCCTAATGCCCTCAGTGAGCTGTCCAATGCAGTGGAGCGGAACGCGCCTTGTGTGGTTTTGTTGAGCACCAGGTCGCCGGGCTCTGGTTTCAATGCATCGACAATCTCGTGCTCCGGCTGGCCGGCGATATTATTTGTGGCTTTGATGATCGGCGCAATATGGGGTGGCGCGTCGCTGGCATTTGCCGCGTTGGCGCCATAGGTAATCCAGATTACATGTGCGCCCGCGTCTTTAAACCCCTTTATAAGCTTTTGTATGTTCGGAATCAGCAGCTGATCGATGCGATCAAAGCGGTACTGAGCAGACGCGCTGTTGCCCTGTTGAGCTAGCAGCGCGCCGAGCCCCATTTCGCGGTTACCGGTGGCGTTTTGCATATCGATCACCAATAGTGCGGTGCGCGCGGGTTCTAGGGTGAATTGCTGACTGAAGGTGTCAATAAAGCTCGGTTGGCTCATGGTGAGATCGCTTTTCTTGAATTGTTCGTACATTCTAAGTCATATTGCGCGGTCCGCGTGACGGGTATCAGCGAGGGGTGGAGCACTCATGGATAAATTTGCACAAGCCGGTTATGGCTCACGGAATATTGGTTTTGGCGAGCGCCCCGCGCTGGTAATGGTGGACTTTCAGAAGGGATTTACCGACGCCAGCAATCCATTGGGGCGCAGCGATCACGTGCAGAATGCGGTTGAAAATACCGCGACCTTGCTGGCCGCCTGCAAGGCCAAAGGTATACCCGCCGCGTCCTGTGCGGTCTCGTGGGGTGGGCCAGATGAGATGACCTATTGGAAGATCGATACGTTGTTTGACGGCAGTTTTTATCATGGCCATCCCTGCACGGAGCTGGACCCCCGCATCCGTGATGACGACTACGTGTTTCAATTTATCAAAACCGCGCCCTCTATTTTTTATGAGACGCCGCTAAAGCCCTGGTTGGTGAAGCACTGCATCGACACGACGATCATCACCGGGTGCACTACCTCGGGATGCGTGCGTGCCTCGATCGTGGACAGTTTTTCGGCGGGTTTCAGAACTATCGTTCCCGCAGATTGCTGCGGTGATCAGGACGAGGAAGCCCACGCGAGTAACTTACGTGACGTTGGCCGACGTTATGCCGACGTGGTCGATTTACGGCAGGTACTGGCGCACATCAAAACTCTCTGAGCGCCTTCATTTATCTTAGATAATCGTTTCACAGGAGCCCGCTATGCCTATCGCTCAAATTAATGGTCACGACATGTACTACGAAGTTCATGGCGACGGGCCGCCTGCTGTATATATCGGCGGTTGGGACACGTTTTGCCATGGTCGTAGTCACTACCTTGCGCGAGGTATGACTGACCAATATTCGACCGTGATTATCGATTACCGCGGGCTGGGTGAGTCGACTGATGACTACTCGGTACCTGCCTCTACACAGCTGTTTGCGGATGACATTATTGGTTTGTTGGATCATCTCAATATGAAGTCGGTGTACTTTGTGGGACTGGTAGGCATTGGCGCCTGCATTGGTCAGTGGGTGGCCTTGAAGCGACCCGATCTGGTGCGCTGCATGGTCAATATGGGTTGCTGGACGTGGGCCGACCCGATGTTGTCAGACCATCTACAGGCATTTGGCGACATTCATGAACATGCAGGGTTTTCTGCCTTTCAGTCGATGGTGGCCTCACTGTCATTTAAACCCGATTACTACAATGCCAACCGAGATAAGCTGCTAGGCAGTGGTGGGGTGTGGGGCGCACTCGAGGGCCGTATCCAAACCCACCTGCGCTTTGTGCAGGCATGCCGCGGCCATGATATCCGGCCACACCTCGGCGAGATTGAGGCACCGACGCTGGTGATTCACGCTGGCGAAGACATCATTACCGGACCGCGGACGACCAAGCCTCTGGAAGAAGGATTACGTAGCTCGGTGGGTGTGGCCATGGACGACGTGGCCCACGTGGTGGCGGGCAAGGAAGAAAAGATCGCCTTTTGCAAAATCCTGTTTGAGTTCCTCGACAACCACTGACACAACCCGTTATTGATTTGCGTTCGGCTCGACACTTTAACTTGATAGCGGTTGCACTCGAGCTCAGGGGGCTTATTTTGAGTGGCCTGGATCTTGTTTGGCGCTGACGCTGCGGGCCTATGATCCAGTGTGCTCTAGGCCCCGCTTAGTTCAGGATGGGTATTTCAGATGATGCCGCGTGCGGCGAGACCCTCTAGGTCTTCAACACCCAGCTCGCCACCGAGGATGGCAGCGTTATCCGCTCCGAGGCCAGCGCCGCAATCGGTACTGAGCCGCTGGTTGTCGACCTTGATGGGGTTGCTGAGCCCGCGATAGGTGCCGAATTCGCGGTGCTCCAGTGTCTGCATCATGCCAATCGAAGTCACAAAAGGATTATCCAGCGCGTTGGGTAGATCGTAGACCGGCGCCACCGGAATATAAGTCTGCAGCAATGCAAACCAGTGATCCGTGTCAGCGCCCTGAAAGATCGCATCGAGCACCTCGGTCAAGGCATCGCGATTTTCTGCCCGGGCCGCCATGGAGCTAAAGCGCTCATCGGCAGCCAATTCGGTGTGTTCGGTGCGATCTAGTAGTAGCTGCCAGAACTTATCGGTCATACACATGATAAAGATCCAGCCATCCTGCGTTTTGTAAAGCTGCACCGGTGTGTTGTAAGGGTGTGCAGAGCGAGTGACTCGGCCAGTCTCTATGCCGTGATTGAGATACCAGGTCCCTGGGTAGGTGAGCTGATGCAAAGCCACATCGAACAAACTGATATCGACATCACGTCCCCCTTGATTCGCTCGTGCCAGCAAAGCTGATACGCAGCCCAATGCCGCTACGACGCCAGTCATAAAATCGATCATCGATAAACCAAATCGCGCTGGTGGGGCGCCGGGTTCGCCCGTGACAGATAAAAAGCCGCATTCAGCCTGCATCAGATAATCATATCCTGGCCAGTCCGCGCGGTCGTTGTCCCGCCCGTAGGCAGAAATATGCGTGCAAATAATGTCGGGTTTAACTACCTGTAGTGCTTCGTAATCCAAGCCCATTTTTGCGGGTTGGCTACCGCGGAGATTATTCCAGACGACGTCGCTAGTGCGCACCAGCTCGTGAAAGAGCGTGCGGCCTTCGTCACTTTTCAGATTCAGAGTGACACTGCGCTTGGCAAGGTTAAAAGCTTGAAAATAGGCACTGTCGTCTTCGGCCAGCCGCACTGAGCCTGATGACCGCGCAGCGTCACCGCCGGTTGCTCTATTCTCAACCTTAATGACCTCGGCACCCAATTCTGCGAGATACATCGAGCCGTAGGGCCCTGCACCAAATTGCTCGATAGCGAGCACACGGATACCTGCGAGTGGCTTTATCATGAACGACTCCAAAAAA
>CAJWWJ010000135.1 GCA_913048575.1 uncultured Halieaceae bacterium | reverse complement strand
AAACTGATCATGTGCTACGCCTCTGTTGTGGGGAGGTATACGCAAAAGGTTCCCCACCGGTTTGACGCAACGCCCCCAAGTACTGGCCTTGATTTGCAACCAATACCCAAAGTCGAGTGGCCTATAGGACCATAAAACACCTGATAAAGTTATTTCAAGGCACTGTTTTTATTCGTTTTGTTAGTTTTAAAAGGCGACTGTGCAAGTTCGCCTCAGTCTGCGACACTGAGTCCTGACGCCCTCCTTGAAAGAGCCTTTAGCATGACACTGTCACCCCCAATACACCCCCTGAAAAGCAGCCCACACAAACTCAAACTGGGTGTGTTCGGTCTCAATGTCAGCAGCGGATGCTCGATGACGGACCGCCCCGATACGCTTAAAGTCGATTGGCAAGAATCCGTCACGGTCGCACGGCTGGCGGAAGCAGCGGGTATCGAGGCCATCATTCCAGTTGCCCGCTGGAAAGGCATGGGCGGCAAAGTGAACTTCAATCATCGCAATTTCGAAACATTTACCTGGGCAGCGGGCCTCGCCGCCAAAACCGAAGAGATCAGCATCTTCGCGACGTTCCATGTGCCCACTGTTCATCCCATCCGCGCCGCTAAAGAGGTGGCAACGATTGATCATATTGCGGGGGGCCGATTTGGCCTCAATATCGTCGCTGGCTGGAACGAACGCGAAATAGCCATGTTTGGTGTTCCACAAAAGGAACACGACATTCGTTACGACGTGGCGGACGATTGGATTTCTCTGTGCAAGGAACTCTGGACGGTAGACGGCGAATTCGACTATGACGGCCCGCATTTTCAGTCGCCCGCCTGCTATTCGGAGCCAAAGCCCCTTCAGCGTCCCTGGCCGGCGTTAATGAGCGCCGGTAATAGTGCCCGCGGTCAAGAATTTGCCGCCGCTCATGCAGACTTTAACTTTGTTGTGGCAAAAGACGTTGCGAGCGCCAGTGAAGTGGCAGCCAATGGCCGACGATTAGCAAAGGAAAAATATCAACGAGACATGCAGGTTTTTGGTCAGGCTTACATCGTATGCCGTGAGACCGAGAAAGAGGCTAGAGAGTTCGTACAAGAATACGTCTACGATCGTGGCGATTGGGAGGGCGTCCGTAATCTTTTAGACGTGCTGATCCCCAACTCGCAGAGCGCGCTTGGGGATGGCTGGGAATCCATGGCAGCAAATCTCATCGCGGGCTACGGTGCCATTCCGCTGGTTGGCACAGCCGAGCAAATCATCGATGGCATGCTCGCCTTTTCAAACGCCGGGCTCGATGGCATCACATTGAGTTGGGTAAACTATGAAGAGGGGCTGAACCAATTTAATGAGACACTGCTACCTATGATGAAACAAGCGGGACTGAGGGCATGAGATCCTTGCAAGGCATGTCTATTCTTATTACTGGCGGGGGCTCCGGTATCGGCGCCGATTGCGCTCAGCGATTTTGTGAGCAAGGTGCGCTGGTGACCATCAGCGGCAGGCGCATCGAAAAGCTCGAAGCCGTTCAGGCACAGCTGGGGGGAAACTGCCACGTCGTTCAGGGTGATGTGTGTCAACAATCTGACCGCGTAAACATGATCGAGGCGGCGCTAGCGCACGGCGGCGGCAAGCTCGATGCGCTGATCAATAATGCCGCCAACATGTACCGGCAACCCGTTGACGGCTACACCGAGACGCACCTGACCGATGCATTTAATACCAACGTCATTTCGGCCATGATGCTGTCGAGCCTCGCGGTGCCTCATCTCGACGCGACCGACGGCGCCATCGTGTTCATCGGATCGACCCACACGCGCCGAGCCTTTCCAGGGGCTTCGCCCTATGCCACGACCAAGGCCGCACTCGAGGGACTGACCAAAGTGATGGCCGCAGAGCTCGGCCCAAGACAAATCCGAGTGGGCTGCATTTTACCGGGCGCGGTATCCACAGAGTTGAATCTGCGGGCTGGATTATTCACTGAGGCCGAGGCAAAAGATCGCTACGATGCCGTTGCAGGGTTGCATGCACTCGGGCGAATTGGGACCGGCACGGAAGTCGCCGAGGGGATCGAGTATCTCGTCACTGCCGAGTGGGTAACAGGAGTGGCCTTGGAGGTTGACGGGGGTATTGGCCTCGGTGCTTCTCATTTTTAAATAACGCCGCACCACACAGAAAACGCCAAACTGCGTAGCGGGGTATCCCGTCTAGCAATGTCGGGACGCTGCGTTATGGGTAGGCGTAACCGCTAAGGCGCTCTACACTACTGAAAGGCGATACCAAAGGCGCAGCAATAGTCTGCCCCCACAGACACCATTAAACGCAAAGAAAAGGAACCATAATGCAACTCTCAAACGAACTGTTTGCCATTTTATTCAGCATCGTCATGGTCGTGGCGGTCGTCTGGTTTATGCGAAGCCTCAGCCGATACAAACTGTGGATCAAATCGCGGGGTGAGCCCTCTCACCAGCCTAGCGCAGCACCGTATCAGGAAAAACAGGAGTGATGAGCAATCCTGTGCCGAGTCAATCACACATGGCCTGACCGCCGCCGCGTGTTGATCGCGACTGACTAAGACACCTCATGGCACCTCAAGACGGTGTCTGGCAGCTCGAGTAAAGTTACGAAACACATGACCCATGTGCCAAATAAGACGGGCACCTATGTCGGTAGACTAAAACACGCACTCGTTGCACTCACGAGCTAAAGTACCGCCCTCTCCCTTCATACGGAGCCACAATAACTCGAGCCCCACTATTGAAACTGCTACTGCTTTTAACATTGATGCTTACCAGTCTGTCGAGCAACGCTGGCTCAGCAATACTTTGGCAAAATATGAGCGCCACTGTGACGCAAGGGCAGCATTTCAAGGTTGATCCAGATGAGCAGAATGCGGTGACCCTCGAGCACGTCAGCGCGCTATCGACGGGCGACAGCTTTTCCTTTTTAGAAATAAGCCAATACCCGCACGTTGATCGCTCGGCGGGGCTATATGGTGAAGTCGCCATTCGCTGGTCCCACAATAAACTTGCGACAGACTCGATCACTCTTGGACCAATCACAGATGTCTTGTTGACCACTAATATAGAGTTTGGCAGCGAAACCGCCGAAATGCTTTTGATCGGCCCCTCGATCGATCTTTTACTACCCGGCTTTGATTTTTTTCAACTTAGCCTGACTCGCCGTGAGAGCTTCAACCGCAACGATGACATGTCGTCAGAGGGCTGGCAGATAACACCTAGCTTTTCTATTACCTGGCCAATCGGCCGATCTGAGGTGGTATTGGACGGCTTCATCGACTGGGTGTTTGCGACCGACGAGACAGGCTACGCAGAAAACCTGCAAATCAATCCTCAACTCAAGTACAACCTGGGCAAGTTGTTGCACCGACCCGACACACGCTTTTACGTTGGTCTCGAATATTACTTTTGGTCCGATAAGTTTGGTATCGCCAGCACACCTGACTTCAAGACCGATCAGCACGCTGTAAGCATGCTCATCAAATATCACTTTTGAATCCTCAAACGATAACCTCTTCACCCGACCCATGCTCGAGGCACTCGTCGCGATTTGACGAAGCTAGCGACTCGTCTCACAGCGCAACGAGATAGATGCTGCCTGAGAAGCGTGTGATCCAGTTGGAATTCGCAACGTAACTATCTACGAACCATAAGTTCGTCTCCTGCCCCGGAAAAGCGCCCCATCGGTTGCTTTGAAGGGGCTTTCTCTCTGAGCTGCTTGCTCTGCTCAACTTGCTCGCCCGGCACGCAAAAAGGCCATTGGTAACGTTTCGCACCAAGTAGATCGTCATCTCGATCGTCTGGGTTTTGCCTTTATGCCGCCTTGAGCGCCCACTCATCAAGATCTACCTAATGGGTTGTCAAGGCGTCGTAAATTAGGCACCCTGCGGCGCATCATTTTCTTGATTCTTCCTAACGGACAAGCCATGAGCCACAGCTTTCACCCTCCACAACGCATTTTAATGGGGCCTGGCCCCTCAGACGTGTCAGCCAGAGTACTGGGTGCGCTAGGGAGGCCCACCATCGGCCACCTTGATCCGTTGTTTATCGAGCTGATGGATGACACCAAGCAGCTACTGCAGTACGCCTTTAAAACCCAAAACGAACTCACCATTCCCCTATCCGCTCCGGGCTCTGCCGGCATGGAGGCGGCCTTTGTCAATCTGGTCTCCCCCGGTGACACCGTCATTGTCTGTCAAAACGGAGTGTTCGGTGGCCGGATGAAAGAGAACGTAGAGCGTTGCGGCGCTCACGCTGTGATGGTGCAGGATCGGTGGGGTGACCCCGTCGATCCACAAAAGGTAGAAGAAGCCTTTGCCGCGCACCCCGAGGCCAATTTACTGGCGTTTGTGCACGCCGAAACCTCTACTGGCGTGCGCAGTGACGCCAAAACGCTGTGCGAGCTTGCGCAGCGCCATGACGCGCTGACGATCGTCGATACCGTGACCAGCCTCGGAGGCATCGATCTTTGCGTTGACGACTGGGGCGCGGATGCCGTGTATTCCGGCACTCAGAAATGCCTCTCCTGCGTGCCCGGCCTGTCGCCGATGACCTTCAGCGCCAAGGCAGTTGCCCGCATTCAAAATCGAGCGACCAAAGTGCAAAGCTGGTTTCTCGATATGCAACTCGTCATGGGCTATTGGGGTGGCAACACAAAGCGAGCCTACCATCACACAGCGCCGGTCAATGCCCTCTATGCCCTCCATGAATCTCTGCTAATTCTGCAAGAGGAAGGCCTGGATGCCAGCTTTGCGCGGCATCGGGAGAATCATCTTGAACTGGTGTCTGGATTAGAGGCGATGGGATTAAGCATGGCCGTGGCTCCAGACTGGCGATTACCGCAGCTTAACGCTGTTTGCATACCAGACGGCATTGACGATGCGGCCGTGCGAAGCCGACTGTTACACGAATTTAATCTAGAAATTGGTGCGGGACTTGGCGAACTGGCCGGCAAACAGTGGCGTATCGGTTTAATGGGTCACGCGAGTAGTCGCGTAAACGTCCAGCAATGTCTGACCGCCCTCAGGCATGTGCTGGGGCATTAACCCCTATCGGCCACTAGCGGGGTCAGGTTTGGCCATTCAGGCAGACGAAAGATGTGCCCCTCAGTGGAGACTCACGCCGCTGTAAGTCGAGCCTCACTCGACCCATATGCGACTCCCAGCGGGACCACCGCGCTCCGATGAAAAAGCGCCTCCGGAGCGGTATTGGTTGGGCGACACACCGACTCCGCGGACCCCGCCTGCGAGGCTCGATAATGGCCTTCTCTGACGGTCGATAAATATTGTCGCGATTCGGCGCTAAGGTGAGTGAATCGCTGAAAAAGTTTGCTACTGTGTCATGCGTGCATGCGATAGTTAACAGGCATAGCCTCGGGTTATTGTTAAGCTGAGGTGGCGTCATCACACGGTTTGAGTCAGGTGAGTAAAGCAATGGGTTCAGTATCCGATTTTTTCGCGCGAAGCCAAACGGCATTCTTTCGCTTCTTCGCTGACACGTTTTTCGCCAAACGTTATGGGCATCGCGCCGTCGTGCTCGAAACCATTGCTGGGGTGCCCGGCATGGTCGCAGGAATGTGGATCCATCTAAAGAGCTTGCGCAGCATGAAAACAGGCTACGGCCCACTCATCCGGGAGTTATTGGCGGAAGCAGAAAACGAGCGCATGCATCTGATGTTTTTTATCGAGATCGCCAAGCCTAGCCGCCTAGAGCGCA
>CAJWWJ010000134.1 GCA_913048575.1 uncultured Halieaceae bacterium | reverse complement strand
CATCGCTATCGCCTTCATCCATCGCCGCTTTTTCAGCGGTCATTTGGTCGTCTACGCAGGTAAGATAGTCAGCATTAGCGGCTTGAAAGGCTTTGACTTCGCCTTGTGAAGCCACCATGTCTTCCATTGTTGCACTGCCTCCGTCTGGTGTCGGGGGCGCTACTGGAACATCACAGGCGAAAGCACCGCTCAATGGCGTGGCAAGCAAAGCGAAGACGAGCGTAGCGGGTTTCATATTCATTTTAAATTTTCCTTTTTTAATCAGCCAAATGTTGGCGTTTTTATCGAGACGTTGCCGCGGCGATACGCTACCGGGATCAGGTCGTGATAGATAACTCCGTTATACCAATGAACGCGGCCTGAATAAACCATCTATGTCACATCTCTTCACAACGTTTATCCAACCCCTAAAGCGCATTCCGTTACACTACGCACATGGATGTTTCCGATATTTTAAACCCCCTGAACGCGGCGCAACGAGAGGCTGTGACTGCGTCCACCAGCAATCAGCTTGTCCTAGCCGGTGCAGGCTCGGGCAAAACACGGGTGCTCGTGCATCGAATCGCCTGGTTGATTCGTGCCGAGGGATTTTCAGCTCAGTCAGTGTTGGCGGTGACCTTTACCAATAAAGCGGCACGTGAGATGCGGGGTCGCATCGAAGATATGCTGCAGATGCCGACACAGGGCTTATGGGTGGGGACTTTCCACGGATTAGCGCATCGGTTACTCAAAGCTCATTGGCAAGAAGCAGGTTTACCTCAACAGTTCCAAATTTTAGACAGCGACGATCAGTTAAGGGTCGTTAAGCGAGTTTGCCGAGAGCTAGAGCTCGATGATTCCCGCTGGCCACCCAAGCAGGCGCAGTGGTTTATTAATGGACAGAAAGATGAGGGACTCCGTGCGCGTCATGTCGATGTCCCGCTAGGCGACTTATACGCAAAGACCATGGTGCGCGTGTATGCCGCTTATGAAGAAGCGTGTGAGCGAGGCGGCCTAGTCGACTTTGCTGAGTTGTTACTTCGTGCACACGAGTTGTGGCTCAAGTCTCCCTCAACGCTCGCCCATTACCAAGCGCGCTTTAAAACGATTTTGGTAGACGAGTTTCAAGATACCAACACGATTCAGTATGCGTGGCTGCGTGTTTTAGCGGGACAAACTATTCCGGTGGTTGCAGTGGGTGACGACGATCAGTCTATCTACGGCTGGCGTGGCGCTAAAGTCGAAAACATCCAACGATTTGCAGAAGATTTTGCTGGCACAGTGACGGTGAGATTAGAGCAAAACTATCGCTCCACCGAAACCATTCTCGAAGCCGCAAACGGCCTCATTTCTCGCAATGCCGGGCGATTGGGTAAAAACTTGTGGACTGAAGGGGAGCGGGGCGACCCGATCACGCTGTACGCTGGCTTTAACGAACAAGACGAAGCGCGCTACATCGTAGAACAAGCAGAAACGTGGTGCGACGGGGGGAATCCACGGCGGTCGGTAGCGATTTTATACCGCTCAAACGCGCAATCACGTGTGTTGGAAGAAGCGCTGCTCCGAGAGCGTATTCCATACCGTATTTATGGGGGGCAGCGATTCTACGAACGGCTAGAAATTCGTAATGCGCTGGCCTATTTGCGGTTGGCCCAAGCGCGTCGTGACGATGCCGCATTGGAGCGTGTTTTGAATACACCGCCGCGTGGCATCGGCAATAAGACAGTAGAAAAACTGAGAGAGGTCGCGAGACGAGACCAAGCGTCCATGTGGGAAGCGATAGATGCGGTACGCAAACAGACGCTGTTACCGGCACGAGCACTCACTGCGCTCGCAAATTTCCAAGCACTGATTGACGATTTTGCGACATCCGCTGAGACCCTATCCCTCGATGAATTCACAGAGCATGTCATCGAGATGTCAGGATTAATGAATTATCACCGGTCGGAAAAAGGTGAGCGTGGGCAAGCGCGGGTGGAAAACTTACAGGAATTGGTTACAGCAACTCGGCTATTTGAACCCGAGGACGAGTCGATCTCCCCATTACAGGCATTTTTGGATAGCGCCGCGCTCGATGCAGGAGAAGGTCAAGCGGACCCCTACGAGGACAGTATTCAGATGATGACACTGCACTCGGCGAAAGGATTGGAGTTTCCTCTCGTGTTTATGGCGGGCGTTGAAGAAAACCTGTTTCCTCATCAAATGTCGTTAGAGGAGCCGGGTCGATTGGAAGAGGAACGCCGACTCGCGTATGTGGGTATTACTCGTGCGATGCAGAAATTGATCGTGACCTATGCAGAAAACCGACGGTTACATGGCAGTGATATGTACAACACACCGTCGCGATTTATCCGCGAGATACCGGGGGAGCTCATCGAGGAAGTGCGCCTCAATGGTTCGGTGTCTCGTCCGCTTGGATCTTTGTCACACCACTCCTTAAACGAACCGCCTGTCGAGGGACTCGATTTGGGTTGTCGGGTTTTGCATCAGGTATTTGGCGAAGGTGTGGTGACTCAATTTGAAGGTCAGGGCAGTAATGCCAGGGTCGAGGTGAGTTTCAGCGAAGGCAGTAAATGGCTAGTGCTGCAGTATGCGAATCTAACAATTCTGTAAGGCAAAAACATGCGTGAGACACAAATACTACCCCTAGTTGTAATCGCCCTCGTCGCCGCTTTAGTGAGTGTGGTGGCGATGTGGTCTATGGATCGAGCGGGCCAAGGCGGCGACCTGACCAATACGGTGCGTGGTACCGATGCGTTTATAGAGTGGAAGTTAGTCACCACTTGGCCAAAAGGGCTGCCTGGGCTAGGTGCCGCCCCCGAAAACTTCGCGCGAAGAGTAAACGAAGCGTCAGGGGGTCGGTTGAGAATAAAGGTCTTTGGCGCCGGTGAAATTGTTCCGCCGTTTGAGGTCTTTGATGCGGTATCTCGACGGGTGGCTGAGGCAGGTCATGGGGCGTCCTACTATTGGAAGGGCAAGATCCCTGCGGCTGTTTTTTATACTGCAGTGCCCTTTGGGATGACGGCTCAAGAAGCAAATGGCTGGCTTCATTACGGAGGGGGTCTCGCGTTGTGGCGCGAACTTTATGAGCCCTTTGGGGTGGTGCCTTTTGCTGGTGGGAGCACAGGGGTTCAGATGGCGGGTTGGTTCAACAAGCGGTTGAACAACCGAGAGGATTTAGCAGGACTAAAAATGCGTATTCCGGGCCTTGCCGGAGAGGTATTTGATGCGGCGGGTGGCTCTGCTGTTCGCATTGCGGGTGGTGAGGTGTATACGTCGATGCAGACCGGCGTGATTGATGCTGTTGAATGGGTGGGCCCTTATAACGATAGGACACTGGGCCTGATGGAGGTCGGAGACTATTATTATTATCCCGGTTGGCATGAGCCTGGCGCGATGCTCGAAATTATTGTCAATAAAGAGGCGTTAGCGGCATTACCTGAAGACCTACAGGCCATTGTGACGGTAGCGGCTCGCGCGACCAATAGCGATATGCTCGATGACTTTACGGCCCACAATAGTGAATCACTTGAAATTTTATTGCGCGACTTTGATATGGAATTGTTGCCGTTACCTGACGACGTGATGGATATTCTCTACGAGGAGAGCCAGGTCGCTGTTCAGGCGCTTATTGATGCGGATCCCATGGCAGCAAAGATTGCCGCTTCGTACTTCGACTTTTTTCAACGTGTGAGGACGTACCATGAAATATCCGAGCGGGCTTACCTCAATGGGCGAGACCGAGTAATGCCCCCCGTGTCGTTCACGGAGTAATAGGCCGCGTCAACCTCTGTTCGTCGATCGCCACGTAGATAAACTCCCCTTCTGTCACCTTGATCGGTTCGCCGTCTTGCCGTGCATTAATCCAGACTTCAACGAGTATCCGTAACGAACTGCGACCGGTTTCTAGCACATCGCAATAACAGCTCACGACGGCGCCAACATGCACCGGCGTCAAAAACGACATACCTTCTATCGCTACCGTTGCGACCCGCCCTCCCGCGAGCTCCGATGCGGTGATGCTGCCAGCAAGGTCCATTTGTGACAACAACCACCCCCCGAAGATGTCGCCGCTTGCGTTGGTATCCCGAGGCATCGCAATGGTTTGTAATGCTAAATCGCCATAAGGGAGAGGATCGCTGTCGAGTTCTTCAGTTGGCATAGCATCTGTTCTCAGAGTGTTTGGCAGCGATGATGATCACATCGCTCGCGGCAAGGGGTTCAGGTCATTATCGCCCCATCACCCCGGGTAACCATAGGACTAAATTGGGCCACCACCACATGAGCGCGAGTAGCAGCAGTTGAATTAACACAAACGGCAAGACCCCGGAGTAAATAGCGCCGGTGCTGACCGTGTCGGGCGCCACACCCCGCAAATAAAACAGTGCAAATCCAAAGGGGGGTGTTAGAAAAGACGTCTGAAGATTGACGGCGATCATAATGCCAAGCCAAACCGGATCAAACCCCATCGCTAACAAGATGGGTCCCACCACAGGTACGACCACGAAAGTGATTTCAATAAAGTCGAGAATAAAGCCCAGCAAAAACATGACCAGCATTACAACCAATAATGCTGTGTGGGGTCCTCCCCCGAGCGCGTCAAAAAACGATTCGATCATGGTATCACCGCCAAACCCGCGGAAAACCAGCGAAAACAGCGCTGCACCAATGAGAATGAGAAAAACCATGCTCGTCGTAAATAGGGTGGACTGTGAGATGTCTTGCAAAACAGGCAGCGAGAGTGCGCCCCGGCTCAGGGCGAGTACCAGCGCCCCCACTGCACCGACGCCGGCTGCTTCTGTGGGTGTCGCAGCACCCACGAGAATCGATCCGAGCACCAGTCCAATAAGGCCCAGCGGGGGAAGCACGGCGGTAACTACCGACCGCATATCGGTCTCCTCAACTGTTGCTGGCGGCGCACAACTAGGCTGCACTGTCGCGCGGATTAGAACATACGCCAAATACAGAAAGACTAAGACGATGCCAGGCACGATGGCGCCTACAAAGAGGTCCCCCACCGAAACGGTTTGTGTATTGACGATGTTCATTTTCAATTGCGCCTGTTGGTAGGCGCTCGACATGGTGTCGCCCAGCAATACGAGTGCGATCGACGGCGGTATAATTTGCCCTAATGTCCCAGTGGCACAAATAGTGCCTGCCGCCAGTTGTGGTTGATATCCGGCGCGCAACATCGTGGGCAGGGCGAGCACACCCATGGTGACCACCGTCGCTCCAACGATCCCAGTGCTAGCAGCGAGGAGCGCGCCAACAAGTATCACGGCTAAGCCGAGCCCTCCTGGCCGAGCGCCGAACATGCCTGCCAGGTTTGCCAGCAGGTCTTCAGCGATTTTTGCTCGTTCTAGGACCACCCCCATTAAAATAAAAAGAGGCACGGCAACCAGCGTCTCGTTACTCATGGTGCCAAATATCCGGCCGGTTAATGCCGTTAAATAGGCGGCATCAAAATGCCCCAATAAGACGCCGAGCGCCGCAAAGCCCAAGGCGGTGCCACCTAATGTCAGCGCGACCGGAAACCCCAGTAGCAATATGCCGCACACGACAACGAACATCGCGAGTGCTAACTGCCCTTCAATCATGATGGATCCTTATGGCAGAGCACATTGAGCCCCCGTCCGACTTGGGCAATAGCTTGCAGTCCCAATAATACGGCCATGGTGGGAATCAGTGTTTTCAAGACATAAACCAACGGTAGCCCCCCAGGCTCAGGTGATGTTTCTAGTGCTGACCAGCTGTCCAAGACATAGCCAAACGAGCTCACACCAATTAATGCACAGAGGGGAAGTGTAAAAACAATATGCCCTAAGGTATTCACCCACGCCTTTTGTCGCGCATTAAAACGCCGGTA
>CAJWWJ010000133.1 GCA_913048575.1 uncultured Halieaceae bacterium | reverse complement strand
GCTTAAACAGGACGGCTTAAACAGGACGGCTTAAACGAAGTGGCTTTAATAGAGCGGCTTTAATAATAGAGCGGCGTTCAACAGAACGCGTTCAAAGGGTCGATCGCTCAATAAACGGATTGCATCCAACGCAATGACCGCAAACTTAACGACAAACTAGACACCAACAGTGGTAGATCATGACCGAATATAACGCTGATGCGATCGAGGTACTGACCGGACTGGATCCCGTTCGTAAGCGACCTGGCATGTACACGGATACCACTCGCCCGAATCATCTCGCTCAGGAGGTGATCGATAATTCGGTTGATGAAGCGCTCGCAGGGCATTGCAGTCAAATCGATGTGGTGTTGCATAGCGACGGGGCGTTGAGTGTGACCGATGATGGTCGCGGCATGCCGGTTGACTTGCATGCGGAGCAAAAGTTACCGGGGGTCGAGGTCATTCTGTCGACCTTACATGCGGGTGGAAAATTTTCTGATAAGAGCTACCAATTCAGCGGGGGCTTGCACGGTGTTGGCGTGTCAGTCGTCAACGCACTTTCAGAAGCCTTGGAGGTCACCATTCGTCGTGACGGTAATGTTTATTCAATGGCGTTTGCTGGGGGTAACAAGACCGACGATCTCACCGTTTCAGGTAGTTGTGGCAAGCGCAATACGGGAACGGGCATCCGTTTCAAACCAGATGCCAGTTATTTTGACTCGGCGACTTTTTCGGTGCCCAAGCTGAGCCATGCGCTTCGCGCAAAGGCGGTGTTGTGCCCAGGTTTGAGGGTGACGCTGACGGACGAAAAGAAAAAAGAAACGACCGAGTGGTATTACGAGGACGGGATTGCAGACTACCTCGCTGATGCCACAATCGATTGCCCGGTGATTCCAGAGCAACCGTTTACGACCCATTTTGAAGGCAGTTCGGAGGCGGTAGATTGGGCGATACAGTGGTTGCCTGAGGGCGGCGAGGTGATCGCAGAGTCTTATGTGAACCTGATCCCCACCGCGCAAGGCGGCACGCATGTCAATGGATTGCGATCCGGCCTAGCAGATGCTTTGCGAGAGTTTTGCGAGATTCGCAATCTGCTGCCGAGGGGCGTGAAGCTGACCGCCGAGGACGTTTGGGATCGCTGCTGTTTTGTCTTGTCTTGCAAGCTTCGAGATCCTCAGTTTTCGGGGCAGACAAAAGAGCGACTCTCCTCGCGAGAGGCAGCTGGATTGGTCTCTGGCGCGGCAAAGGACGCGTTTGGCCTGTGGTTAAACCAACACACGTCTGATGCGGAGCGCTTGGCTGAACTGTGTATCGAGCGAGCACAGGCACGGCTGCGCTCAGCGAAGAAAGTGGTGCGCAAAAAGGTGACTGCAGGACCTGCCTTGCCGGGTAAGTTAGCGGATTGCTCGACGGAGGACCCGAGCCGTAGTGAATTATTTTTAGTCGAAGGCGATTCCGCTGGTGGGTCTGCGAAGCAAGCGCGAGATCGAGAGTACCAAGCGATTCTGCCGTTGCGCGGTAAAATTTTAAACACTTGGGAGGTCGACTCGCTGGAGATTCTCGCGTCTCAGGAAGTCAATAATATTTCTGTGGCGCTGGGTATTGATCCAGGCAGTACCGATCTCAGCCAGCTTCGTTATCACAAGGTCTGCATTCTTGCCGATGCCGATTCTGACGGCCTGCATATTGCCACACTCATTTGCGCTTTGTTTCTGCGCCACTTTAGGCCTTTAGTGCGCGCAGGCCATATCTTTGTAGCGATGCCGCCGCTCTATCGAATCGATATCGGTAAAGAGGTGTACTACGCCTTAGATGAAGGGGAGAAGAACAGCATTCTTGAGCGGCTAGAGTCGGAGAATAAGCGCGCAAAACCTTCGGTGCAGCGTTTCAAAGGACTCGGAGAAATGAACCCGCCTCAGTTGCGTGAGACCACGATGTTTCCGGACACCCGCCGACTGGTGCAGTTGGTTCTGGATGAGCAGGCCGATACCGACAGTACGTTCGATTTATTACTTGCCAAAAAGCGGGCCGGTGATCGAAAAATCTGGTTGGAGCAGAAAGGTGATTTGGCCGACATTGCCAGCTGACTCTGAGTCCAGTGTTGGCTCAACGCATTACAGGGCGTGTTGATTAGGAGTATTTTGCCTAAGGCGGTGTCGAGTTGTTTGCTGGCAGTTGCGACCACTGAGTGGTGAAAAGAGTTTAATTAACAAATTCATGATTCCTCGTTTCGCAGTCGCTAATACATTCCGTTACCCTTATCAATCCGCGTGACCCCGGTTTGAAAAATCCACACCTTGTCGCGCCCCAAAACAATGAGAGTGTTGATCATGAGATGCAATAGCAGAAAAATGAGCTGGATGATTTTGTTACTGATTTCATTCCCCGCTTGGAGCAGTTGGGAAGTTGCCGGCGGCTCAGTCGTTCAATTTATTTCGATCAAGAATAATGCGGTGGGAGAGCTGAATCAGTTTGAGTCCGTTGTTGGGACAGTAAGCGATGAGGGTCAAGTGGATATCCGCGTGGCGCTCAATGCGGTTGAGACCAATGTGGGTATCCGCAATGACCGCATGAAGGAACTGTTATTTGAGGTGGGTTTATTTCCAGAGGCGAAAATTACGGCCCAGTTGGCACCCAGCGTCGTGAGTGCGACACAAAATCAAACCGTTGAGACGACGTTAGCAATTGATCTTCATGGGCAAGTTGTTAACCGGACCGCGACATTGCAAGTGGCACCTAACGAGAAAGGGCTTAGCGTGGTCAGTGTTGCACCCATTCTACTAACGGCATCCGAGTTTGGTTTGGAGTCGGGTGTCGCCGCGTTACAGAGCATTGCTGGTCTGGATGCAATCAGCCGCGTGATCCCCGTGACAGTGCGGCTTCAGCTGGTGCGTCAGTAGCGCTGAGCGGCCGCATGGCGTCTAAATGATGTCTATTGAAGACCGGCTGCTTTGAGCGTTGCGCGTAATTCCTCTCGGTAACGCTCGGCAGCGGGCCTATCTCCCGCGATATTGCTGTACTGCATAAGAGCCGACAGGACATTGGGTTGCCCAGGGGCTAGCCGATGGAGCTGTTCAAGGGTAGCTAGCGCCTTGTCGGGATAGCCTTGGTCGTTTTGTGCCACCGCAAACACGTAGTGGTAATAGCCGGGGGTCCCCTCGAGGGCTGCGGCTGTTTCCAGTGCTTTGAGTCCTGCCTGCAGGTTGCCGTCGCGAATTTCTAAGAGGCCTTTACTGAACCAGATCGCGCCATCGTCTGCGCTGAGTGTTAGGCCTGCTTCGAGGACCGCCCGGGCAGCAGTGTCATCACCTAATGATCGATACAGATCGGCTAAATTGACTCTGGCGACACTTGATTGTGGATTTTTTTTGAGCGCCGATAAGAGCCCTGTTTCGGCCGCCTGCGTTTCTCCCTGCGCCAGTTGAAATCGACTGAATTGAGCCAATATCGAGGGCATATCAAGGTGTTGTGACTGAACCTCGCGATACTCCTTGTTGAGCGCAGCGACCCGCTCTGCTTGAGTACTTAGCTTTGTAGCTGTGAGATCTGCGAGTTGCTCCGCCGTTGTCATGCGAACCCCCAGTACAGGGTCCTCAAGCACGGGCGTGAGTATGCGCAGACGCTGTTCGGGAGGCAAATGACCGGCGGCCTCGACGGCTGCTTGGCGAATAAGAGGATCCGAGCTGCTTAGCCAGAGGCTCAAATAGGAGGCGGTGCGCGCGGGTATCAGCGAGTTGAGGTGGCTGATTGCCGAGGCGCGCAACAGGGCGCTATTGGCTTGGTTATTGGCGGTCTCTAAGAGCACTGCTGTAGCACGAACATCACCACGATCGGCCGCATGAAATGCCCGCGCAGGGTGATTTCGCTGACCCGTGAATCGCACGCCCCAGTCCAGTAATGCGGAGTAGGCCCAATCGGCACTTTCTTCGGTATGGCATTGGTTGCACGCGTTTGGGCTGCCGGTACTCAGTGACAAGTCAGGTCGAGGGATTCGCATGCTGTGGTCACGTCGTGCATCCACGCCCATATAAATTTGGCTTGGCATATGACAAGCGACGCAGGCAGTGCCAGCACTCTGAGCGGGGTGCCGGTGGTGCGAGGGCGTGTCGTATTGCGCAGCCGTGTGGCATTGGCCACACACGGCATTACCCTTGGCAATGAGTTCATTGCTATGGGGGTTGTGGCAGTTGCTGCAAACGACGCCAGCTTGATGCATTTTACTTTGGATGAAGGAGCCATAGACATAGACTTCATCGCGAATCTGGCCATCTGGCCAATACAAGGGCGTGTCGATGAGTGCCAGGCGGTGGGTATCCAATAGGGGTCTGCCCGGGTGGTAGTCACCGAGCGTGCTGCGACGAGCGTGGCATCTTGCACAGGTATCAATTTGTACCGTGTTATCTAACGCTTCTGTTCGACGCGCGATATGCGCGCCCTCGGGCCATTGCCAGACGCCGCGCGCGCTCAGACTCATTTCAAAACCGGTTTGCTCTGCCGATAACGTGCCTTGCTGCGCCAACTGCTGATGGGTGCTGCCTGGCCCATGACAGGCCTCGCAACCGACGTCGATTTGTTCGTAGTGCGTATCGAACTGATCAGTTTCTGCGTTGTAGCGTTTTTTAACGTCAGTGCTATGGCACTCTGCGCAGCTGGTATTCCAGTTGAAATAGCCACCTGTCCAATGCAGGGGATCGCCCGCCAGAACGGGCTCTTCTTCGTAAAGGTGATACCAACGTTGTCCGCCAGCTTGGACAGGACGCGTATCCCATGCAATGGCCAGTGCTTGCAGGCGACCACCTGGCAGTGGCAACAGATATTGTTGAAGCGGTTCGACGCCAAAAACGTACTTAACAGGAAATGTCTCGAGTGCGCCCGTTGCGTTATCAGTGGTGATGAAATAATCATCACCGCGCCGAGAGAACGTCGTCGTCACGCCATGATAGTGAAATTGTGCATTATTAAAGTCACCCAATATGGTGTCGGGTGTGGCTTCTTGCATGGCCAGGTCGTGATGCGAATCCGTCCAGTCGGCTGTCGCTTGGCCGTGGCAGTTAGCGCAGGCGCCGTTACCAACATAATCAGCGATCATGGCAGGCGTTGTGACAGCGCCGTGGGCGGCGAGGCAAACCCCGACGGTCAGTAGCAAAGCGCTCAGCAATCGAGTGGCGCACTGATACAGCGCCGACCACGTGCACGGCATCACTCTGTTATGCCTTGCACGCCGTCGGCCATTGGTCATCCTGGCTTCAGCAAAAAGTGACTGACACTGGGGTTGCACTGATGGAGGCACTCCGTAACCGTTTTGATACTGCAATTTTGGAAAACTCGTTTTAACCGAGCCAGTGTTGACTATTGTCGATGGTCATTGCAATGAAATCGGACTTATGTCCATTATTAAAGGGCGCCTCGCTCGGGAATCAGGGCGACCCAACTTTACGCGCTGATACGGCAATAGATACAGCCCTCAGTGCGGCTCAACCACTGGTGATGGCATCGGGTCGCACCCCGCCGTATGGTCATAAAAAGAGTTTGTACCTTTCTAAAGATGCCAACAACAAATGGCGGTACCATGGCGCGTGGTAGCGGTTGGCCCAGCAAAGTCGGCCTTGTCGAATCGAGCCACAGAAGATGCAGCCGACGCGATGAACGTCGACGTTTTGCTGAACCGTTCGCACTCCGTTATTTAAATCGTTTACATTGGCGTGCTGAGCGTCCTTTTGAGGGAAGCCGTTAGTTCTACGGCATGACTTAATAGACAGTGGCTGAGTGCTGCGGCAGGCTGGTGCGCACCAGCCAAGGCAGGCGCATCGTCACCGCGAAGTGAATGGTTAGATAGGGCAGAGCTATGCACATTGGTATTTTACGGACTGATTCGGTGAGGCCTGAGTGGGTGGCG
>CAJWWJ010000132.1 GCA_913048575.1 uncultured Halieaceae bacterium | reverse complement strand
TTATTACGGTGGCGAGTGGTATTGGGGTGCTGACCGTCTTTATTTGCTTGAGCAGCGACTCGCTGCATTGGGTGTGGATCGCTACTCTGAGCGGGACTTGATAGCGCCGCGCCCCTCAATACCGCTTCCCCAAAAGCGCGATAACAAAGCCTTTACGTTGGAGCTATATGCTTCATTACGCAGCCCCTACAGCGCAGTGGTATTTGACCGCGTGGTTGCCTTTGCGCGAGAGGCTGGTGTAACCCTCTCATTGCGACCTGTTTTACCGATGGTCATGCGGGGTGTGCCGGCAACGCGAGCGAAGGGCATGTATATTTTTATGGATGCCGCTCGAGAAGCGCACAAAGCAGGTGTGCCTTACGGCAACTTTTACGATCCCATCGGTGACCCTGTCCGAAAGTGTTATGCACTATATCCTTGGGCCGCATCGCAAGGTAAAGGAGTTGAACTGTTATCAAGCTTTTTACGGCATGCCTTTGCGTTGGGCGTCAACACCAGCACCGAGAGCGGATTAAAGAAAGTAGTGGAGGCGGCGGGTTTGGATTGGGTCGCTGCTCAGGCGCATCGACAGGACACCACTTGGGAGGCGCTGCTCGAGGAAAACCGCCTCGCTATGTACCAAGCGGGCTTGTGGGGCGTGCCCAGTTTTCGTTTGATCGATCCGAAAGGTGAAGCTGTATTGGCAGTGTGGGGTCAGGACCGCTTGTGGCTGCTGGCTCAAAAGTTGTGTGAGAGGGTGAATCAGGAGTTGCAGGGTTCAAAAGCCTGAGCGGCGGTTGGCGCCAATTGATGAGCCAGTGATCCCCATCGTATTTTTCAGTTGCGCACCGTACCTAGGCAAAGGAGGCGTGAGCAGGCGTCATGCAAGTACTTAAAAATGGCCTGCCTGGGCTGCTCGCTTGGTGGGCGTTTCTTCACGCTGGCTTACTCCTCGACCTCACGATTTTGTGGGCACTGGGTATCACGCCTTCTACATTTATGTGGTTCGGCGCTTTTGTGGATGCCTATTCGACTGTTTTCGCAATGAATGGCGTTTTATTCTTGTGCTTCGCGCCGGCTGTCTGGATCACTCTCTGGCTTTTGACTGGTCGCTCAAGAATGCTCCCCTGGCGGGCATAGAACGAGGACCGGACGGTAATGGACTATAGCGAGTTCAAAGGGTTGCAAGTCCTGCTGTTCTTTGGTCTTCCGTTGGCTTTTGCCGTTTGGCAGCTCATTGTGACTCAACGCGCTCAGAGAGCGGCAGACAAAGCCGATGACTCACCGATCGAGCTAGACGACTGAGACAGCTGTACAGGCAGCTCGAAAGGCAGTTGGCGCCCTCATTACCGTGGGTGCCGTCAGTGCGTCCGCGTTGGGGTGGCTTGCATTGACGCGATTGGCATGGCTCACGGTTGCGAAGAGTACAACGGCTATGGTGACGATCCAAAGCATCCTCATGTTGGGACCTCCTTCAGCGCCGCCGCTGCGAGGTTGACGATCGGTTGGTTACCGGCGCGGTTCTACAGTGACTGCCTTTATAGCGGCTCGGGGAAGCAGGTATCTGCTCACGTCGTGGCGTAGGCAGTACATTCTTTTCTATCCATAGAAATCGCATGATCAATCTCCCATCAGTGATGCCTTCCGTGGCGCTTTGTCATCCTTGATCGCCACTAGTTTGCCGCGTCATGGGCGTGATGGATTGACCAACTGCGCCAAAGTGTTAACAAAAGGTGTCACGCGCGCCGGGTCGGCGCTTGGCAAGGAAGAGCCGTCGTTAGCGAGGTCTTTTTTGTTTCGCTGATGGTGACTGCTCGACACAGTGCTACGGACTCAACGCACTGAATACCTCCCTCAACAGCATGATGGCTAAAGCAGCCCAGCTGACGATAAACAGCGTGAAACGGAGCCAAACATGGTTAATCGTCACTTGCACAAGCGAGTGGGCAAATCGAAGACCGCAGTATGCCCAAGCCGAATATAGGTGCATTGGATCGGTGTGGTCGAGCGCCCATATGACCATCACAACGGCATAAAAAAGCGTGGGCTGCTCCCAAAGATGATTGTAGTTATCCGCAACACGCTCAACGTGGCTAGGAAATACGCCTCCTAGTTGCGAAGGATGTGATAACTGTTGCAGTACGACACCCTCGGTCTCAAGTTGTTTGGCTGCAGGGATACGTGTGAGATACATCAGGAGCATCATTGACAAGCTCAATACACCCATAAACAGAATCGGTTGAAGTATCAGGTCATTCATGCGGCTAAATCCAAACGGTGTGCGACGTTCTAGTTTACGCGGGAACTGCTTGTGAAACGAAGATCGCCTCACGACGTGCTACTCGATTAGGACTCATCGAGCATCATGAGCCGCGAGTGGCGCAGATCAATCGGACGATAGCGTTGAGTGGCGTGGATGCGCGATGGCGGTCTAGGAAACGATGCAGATAGCCGGTCACTGGATTTGAAAAGAAAAGGTGGTGACGTTAGGGTCGGTAGCGAATACTCATTATGACAAGCGAGAACCACCGCATGAGAACAGTTTTATTAGGTTTTATTGGTGTTGGTTTGGCGGCCTGCGCCGTCGCGCTCTGGCTGCTTGTCTTGCGCCTGCCAGAGGAGGCACCGGTGGTGACGCCTTCGACGCCGCCGCTGATGGGTGACTTAACGATTGAGGCTTTTTCTGAGGTCGTGCGGGGGACTGTGCTACAGACCTTAGCCGACTGTTCAGTCGAAGGTAAAATGCAGGGCAAAGCAAAGATCAATTTTGATGTGGCTGGTTACGTAACGGCGCAATTCACCTGCAATGTCGAGCCAGATGACTAGATCTGCCAAATCTGGATCAGCAGCACGATAGGACGCTCTCACGCACTACTGAAAGCAATGTAATAACGGGGCTAAGTCATCTCCGACCGTGATCATTCCACCGGTAGGCGGTCATTTGTGACACACCGATCAACCGCGCGGCCTCACTTAGTGTGGCACCCTCTTCGAGATGAGTGTGTAGGGCTTTTAACCGTCGGTGATGCTCCAAATCGAAAATTTGTGAATCAGACATGTGCCGGTCGCCTTCTGCCGCTTCAATCGACATGACGCCCACAGTCGTCTCGCTCACGCGCGCGGCGTCAGGGGTCGGTCTTTGCTCAACCCGGAACTTACTTAAATCAACTATCACCGGAAACACACTTTATTGAGTAGGGCCTTTAGGTACGGCACCCCGGCGTTTTGGATCAACTGGCGTTGAAAAGGGTCATTTATGGCCGCGATTATTTGCCATCTGCTGTTAAGGGGGTTGTTTTTTTCTCGCGTAGTGGGGATCACACTCGCAGCAACAGGGCGATGTTGCGTGTCGTCGCGATTTCTAGAGTCCGGTGCTGGTCTGAATGATCTCCGCCGAGTTCGCAGGGAGGCTAAAGGAGACGCCGTCGTAACCTACCGTGTAGTCAGGAAAGATATCCTCCGCTCCGTTGAGCCATAGTGCTTCTTGTCCGGGTAGAACGATGGGCGGTACCACGTGGTAATACAGTAGGTGTCCAACGCCCGCATCGCGCGCGGTTGCCGCCGCCTCAACGGGGCTCGCATGATAATCCAGCACGTCGAAAAAGATGTTAGAGAGAATCTGATTGCCGAGGCTGTCTGCCGTATCTCGCATCATAGTCATGAGGTTCGGCGCCAGCGCCTCGTGCACCAGCAAATCGACGCCTTGTGCAAAGCGTTTCACGTTTTCTGATTGTGCCGTGTCCCCGGTAATGAGTGCGGTACGTTGCCCATAACGAAAGAGGTAGCCCACCGCAGGTGACACCGGGGCATGATCGACTCGAAGGGCTTGAACGACTAGGCCGGCGTCATCGAAGACCGTGGTTATGACGCCTTCTGGCGGCGCGTTAAAAGGCATTGCCGTGAGACCGGCTGCAGAAAGCGGCGCAACTTGATCTCCATGATGATCATGCCGGTAGGTAAAATCTTGTGCATAAGCAGCATTAAAGCCGTCGACCACCCTCGCTACGCCCTCGGGGCCATACACCGGCAGCGGCAGCCTGTGGTCGCTGGTAGCCCAGCGCGCGGTGGCCAGTTCTCCCAAGCCATCAATGTGATCTGAGTGGAAATGAGTGAGAAAGACGGCGGCGACCTGGCTAGCGGGATATCCCATTCTCCCCAAATTTCGGGCTCCATCGGTGCCGGTATCGACGATAAAAAGCTGGTCGCCTGCCACGACCGCCACGCAGGGGCCTGAAGCGCGGGGTGCAGGGAAGGGTCCACCGGCACCGCAAAGCGCGATATGAAGACCATCTTCGAGCACTGCAACACTGTTTGCGCCTAGCTGTTGTGGCAGTGCCATTTTGAACAGCGCCTCTACTAATGTCGCCCTGTTTGAATAGCCTGCGAACACAAGAATACTGAGAACAGTCGCTAGAATGGCGACTTTTTGCCAGCCGAAACCTCTCACATTGAAATTCCTTGTATTATCAGTATTGTGCTATCTGCAGTATCTGCTATCTTTAGCGTAGCCCTATTGGCAGTAAAACTGCCACATGTTAAAGATTTAGGTCAAGTAGTACCGACGCAGTACGAATAATAAATCAGAAAGAAAATGTACCAATAAGTAGCGACGAAAGCCGGCCCCAGGCCCTTTGGTCGCAGCGATAACAATAATGAACATGTTTAAAAAGGACCCACCATGATGAAAACTTTTGCAAAGGTAGCGCTCAGCGCAGCGGTTGCTAGCGTATCGATGACGGTAGCTGGCCAAGCGCTAGAAGAAGTGGTTGTGACCGCACAGAAGCGAGTCGAAAGCCTTCAAGACGTGCCAATTTCAGTGACCGCAATTAGCGGGGAGCAAATTCAGGACGCGTCGATACGCAGTCTTCAGGAACTGGGAACGTATGTTCCTAACTTCTCGGTAGCAGAGAACCCGGTCAATACCATTATCACGATGCGCGGCATCTCGATTGGTTCAAACCAGTCTTTTGAGCAATCTGTTGGTCTGTTTCTGGACGGCGTATATTTAGGCCGGAGTCGCCAATCGCGGCTTGGCTTGTTTGATTTAGAGCAGGTGGAGGTGCTGCGTGGGCCTCAAGGGATTTTATTTGGAAAGAATACGCTGGCGGGCGCGATTAATGTTCGATCTGCGGCGCCAAAAGTCGGCGAAGGCTTGTCGGGCCGTGTTGCCGCCAGTTTCGAAAGTGACAACGGCGAATACTTCGAAGGCCATGTGAGTGGTAGCTTGAGTGACACCGTAGCGATGCGGCTTTCGTTGATGGATCGTTCTGTCGACGGCTACTTGAAAAACCTGGCCCCGAATGCAGCCTATACCGGGCAGCCATCAACCGATGAGACCATTGCTCGGATTGGTTTCCAGTGGGAGCCCTCCGAGGCGACCTCTGTGGGTGTGCGGTATACCTACGGCGACTATAAAAGAATTGGCACTAACTCTGCGGTGACGACTTTTTCACCCACTTTGGTCGATGCCAATGGTGATGGAACCCGCGAGACGCCCTTTGTGCCGGCTTCTAACGGTGCGATGTACGCGGTAATGGGCTTAGCCTATCCCGGATTTAATGCATCAACCTATGCGAATAATAGCTCCCGCGATACTTACTACGATGGGCAATCTATCGGCGGAACAGAGGCGCTCAATGGGGGCAATGGCCCGGAGCGGCTCGCAGGCACGGACACCGAGAACCATGAATTTTCGCTGAATATTGAGCACGAGTATGGCAACGGCATGACGCTGACCTCGGTGACCGGCTGGTCGCAATATGAGTACGCCGACGGTATCGAAGCAGACTTTTTGCCCGTCGAATTCATTGGACGCAGCGACGATTCAGAGTTTGATCAGTTCAGCCAAGAATTCCGTCTCGCATCGGACCTCGATGGCGCATTTAGCTGGGTTGCCGGCGCTAACTACATTGAGTCCTCGCAGGAAATCGATCGGATGGTGTCTGTCGATGGCACCTTTGGGCAGCCAGGAATTGTGGCTGCCATTGCGGGACTACCCACTATCCTGGCTTACAGCCCTGCTCAGTTAGCAGGTATC
>CAJWWJ010000131.1 GCA_913048575.1 uncultured Halieaceae bacterium | reverse complement strand
TTTCGTTATGCAATACTCAATCCTGCTCAAGCCTCCTCAGGCGCTCAGGCTGTTCACCCCCACCCGGATAGCGAGACACCCCCACATCAGCTACCATAGCGGCCGTCTTGGTAACGCGTTAACCGGCGTCATCGCACCGCCAGCATCATCAACCGGTATCATCGCTTCGTAAGCCATCATCAAGACAGTCCGCGCTTGCCGCCAACTGTTAGAGTGATGAACAGAGTGACCAAATTTTGACCCAACAGACACAAGCCGCACCGTTCAACGGCTCTGACTTCTCGCATGGCGCTACCAAGGTCGTGCGAGGGCTTCAGGATGCTGGATTCACAGCCTATGTTGTGGGCGGTGCCGTCCGCGATTTACTCCTAGGACACCGCCCTAAGGACTTCGACGTCGCCACCAATGCGACCCCAGAGCAGATCAGGCAGTGCTTTCGTAACGCCCGCATCATTGGCAGGCGCTTTCAAATCGTCCACGTCCGCTCAGGCGGCGAAATTATTGAAGTCACTACTTTTCGGGGCAATCATGCTGCCGCGCAGGCAGGGCAGCATTCAAAGGCGAGCGAATCAGGTCGGTTATTGCGCGATAACGTCTACGGAACCCTCGAGGAGGACGCACTGCGCCGAGATCTCACCATTAACGCGCTCTACTACGACACCTCATCCAACACACTCATTGACCAACTCAATGGCGCGGCAGATATTGAAGCGCGGATGATTCGCGTGATTGGGGTGCCAGAAGAGCGGTACCGAGAGGATCCAGTCAGAATGCTGCGGGTCTTGCGCTTCAGTGCCCGATTACAGTTTGACTTAGCAGCCGATACCGAGACCGCTATCGCAAGTACTCGGTTAATGCTGGGCGACATTCCCTCGGCACGATTATTTGACGAGTGGCTCAAACTGTTTATGAATGGTTTTTCTGCCCCCACCTTTACCTTACTGAAACACCATGACCTGATTGCACTGCTGATGGGCGATAACATTGGCGAGGCGCTCCACAAGGAGCAGTCTGCGAGTTTGCAAATGCGCGCCATGCGCAACACCGATCAGCGGGTCGCTGACCGGCGACCCGTCACGCCAGCTTTTTTGCTCGCTGCACTCTACTGGCCCGCAGTCGAGCAACTGGCACTGAGACTGGAAGAAGAGGGAGAGCCCACCACTCAAGCGATACATAGCGCAGGTCAGCAAGTCGTCCATAACGCTTGCCAACACCTCACCATTCCAAAGCGATTCTCATTGGCCATGCGCGACATTTGGGACTTACAGCCCCGCCTCGAGCGCATGCAGCCCAAAAAGATCACCGACCTCCTTGCCCGGCGGTGGTTCAGGGCCGCATTTGACCTGCGCTTACTGCGAGAAGAAGCCGGTAACTTGGGGAGCCAGTGCAGTGACTTTTGGACCGCGCAGCAAAAGGAACACCCTGACTTGGTGGGCAGTGCCAGACCACGTCGAGACGATCAGCCCAAGCGACGACGCAGACCGCGAGGTAACGTACGCGCCCCATGAATCACGTTTTTATTGGCTTGGGGTCCAATATCGATAACCCCTTAGACCGATTGTTGGAGGCATACCGACACCTCACGGCACATGCCGATTTATCTGCGACCAGCCTTTCCAAGGTTTACGTCTCGTCTCCGCAAGGCCCACAGGACCAGCCCGATTTCTACAACGCAGTTGCGGGCTTCACGGCATCGCTGTCACCCCACGAGTTGCTCACCGCACTGCTCACCATCGAGACAGCGATGGGCCGACAGCGACTCAGGCACTGGGGCGAACGATCCATAGACCTCGATTTGCTCCTTTACGGGAACGAGGTGATCGCAACTGATGCACTGATCTTGCCCCACCCTCGCGCTCACGAGCGGCGCTTTGTGTTAGATCCACTGTGCGAACTGCTTGGCACTGATTATGTGATGCCCGGTCAGCCCTCCCTCGGGACGCTGCTGTCTCGATGCACGCAACAGACGATTAGCGTATTGTGTGAGTTCCCTCAGTGACAGTCGTTACAGGAGGCCCCTCTTTGCTAGAACGACAACCCGCTTCAGGCTTATCCCTTCGCGGCCGCACTGTGCCGGCCTTCATCGCGATTGAAGGTCCCATCGGCGTCGGAAAAACAACGCTCGCTCGCAAAATTGCGGAGACTTTTGAATACGATCTGCTGCTGGAAGAAGCGGAGATGAATCCCTTTCTCGAGCGGTTTTACCAGAACCGAGAGCAAACCGCGCTGGCAACACAGCTCTTCTTTCTTTTTCAGCGGGTGCAGAAGATTACCGATATAAAACAACGTGATATGTTTGAGAGTACGCGCGTCACCGACTTTATCCTTGAGAAAGACCCGCTGTTTGCCCGCGTCAATTTAGAACCGGCAGAATACGCGCTCTACGACAAGGTTTATGAGAAAATGCACGTCGAGGCGCCCACACCCGATTTAGTCATCTACCTGCAAGCGAACCCGGAGCGTCTACTGGAGCGCATTGGTAAGCGGGGCATTGATGCCGAGCAGTCGATTGACCGGTCGTACCTAGAACAACTCAATGAGGTGTACAGTGAGTTCTTTCTCTACTACGATGCGGCGCCACTGCTGATTGTTAATGCCAACGATATTGACCTAGCAGAGAGTGACCGGGATTATGAGCAACTCGTTGACTATATGCTGAACATTAAGAAGGGACGCCATTATTTTAACCCGACTTTTTTTAGCTGAATTCCGACTCTTTGTGAGCGGCCTGGAGTCAGCCCAATGACAAAACGAATCACCATCAGCACACTAGACGCGATGAAGGCGTCCGGCGATAAATTTGTGATGATCACCGCTTACGACGCCACGTTCGCGAGACTGGCCAGCGAGGCAGGCGCAGAGACGATATTGGTGGGTGATTCGCTCGGTATGGTATTGCAGGGCCACGAGACAACCATTCCCGTGTCACTCGATGCTATGGTATATCACACAGAGTGTGTCGCGCGCGCGAAACCTCGTTCCCTCATTGTGGCTGACCTGCCTTTCATGAGCTTTTCCAATTCGGATGACGCCCTGCATGCCAGCACTCAGTTGATGCAAGCAGGCGCCCAGATGGTGAAGCTGGAGGGCGGAACCTGGCTCAGCGATAGTATTAATCGATTGGTCGAGCGAGGCGTTCCCGTTTGCGCGCACCTTGGGTTAACGCCTCAATCGGTGAATGTATTTGGCGGATATCGGGTCCAAGGCCGCACCCCCAAAGAGGCCAAGTCGATCCTTGCCGATGCAGTCGAAATTCAAGACGCCGGAGCCAGCCTGCTGGTCTTGGAGTGTATTCCTGCAGAACTCGCCGGAGACATTGCGTCAAAACTGGATATCCCAGTTATTGGCATCGGTGCGGGCGGAGGCACTGATGCGCAAGTGCTCGTTTTACACGACATGCTCGGCATGACGGAAAGTGCGCCGAAGTTTGTGCAAAACTTTATGAAGGGTGCCGACTCGATACAAGATGCGCTTGCCACCTTTGTGCGCGCGGTGAAGTCGGGGGAATACCCTCAAGAAGAGCACACTTACTCCTAAGGACCGGCATGATCGTCGTCTCCGATAATAAAGCGCTTAGAGGTCACCTCGACTCAGTCCGCGAGCAATCGCGAGTCGCGTTTGTGCCCACCATGGGCAATCTTCATGACGGGCATCTCTCCTTAGTGCATCAAGCCAAGGCGGCAGCCGACATTGTTGTCGTCTCGATTTTTGTCAACCCGATGCAATTTGGCAAAGAGGAAGACTTAGCCACCTACCCCCGCACCATCGATGCCGATATAGCGGCACTCAAAGCGGCGGACGTTGACGTGGTATTTACGCCCAGCATTGCTGATATCTATCCGCAAGGGGATCAAGCACACACCGCTATCCGTGTGCCTTTTTTGGGCGAGCCGCTCTGCGGCGCACAGCGGCCTGGACACTTCGACGGTGTCTGCACCGTTGTGTACAAACTATTTCGACTAGTGCAACCCGATGTCGCCGTCTTTGGTGAAAAAGACCTGCAGCAGCTGCTGATAATCCAAAAAATGGTGCAGGATCTAAGTCTCGATATCGATATTCAGCAGGGACTTACCTCACGTGCTGGCGATGGATTGGCCCTAAGCTCGCGCAATCAATATCTGTCTGACGCAGAGCGCCAAATAGCACCCCGCCTGTGGCAGGCGCTACAACAGTGCGCTAAAACGCTTCGCGGTGCTGCTAACGTCAGTGCTGAAAACACGCTGGCGCAAGCCTCACACGATCTCGAGGCCGCAGGGTTCACCGTTCACTATTTAGAACTCAGAGAACTACAGACCCTCACCACTGCGACAGATCTGTCTCGCGACTGCGCGCTTTTCGTGGCAGCCACGTTAGGCACCACGCGGTTAATCGATAATATTCAGATCAGCGCAGCAGGGTAATCCCTGCTCTGCCACCGCTTTAAGATATAGGAACCCGGACACGCTCGACCAACACCCTCACCTCTTCCGGAGGCGCCGGCGTAAAGCGGGTCACGATCAGCGTGACGGTAAAGTTGACCATCGCACCAACAACACCAAACGCATTAGGTTCAATTCCAAAAAACCAATTAGGGGAAAGGTTGCCCAAAAAGCTCGTGCCCGGAATGAACATTATGCCCTTGTGCTGAAAAACGTAGATCAGAGTGACACTGATACCGGACAGCATTCCCAAGATCGCGCCCTCTCGCGTGACACGCTGAGAAAATATGCCCAGAAAAAGCGCTGGAAATAACGACGCGGCAGCCAGTCCAAAGGCCAATGCCACCGTACCGGCGGCAAACCCCGGCGGATTCAAACCCAAATAACCTGCTCCTAATACCGCCAGGGACATGGCAATCCGAGACGCCATCAGCTCCTGCCGTTCGGTAATCTGAGGCATCAACGTGCGCTTGAGTAGATCATGAGAGATGGCGGACGAGATCGCTAATAACAATCCTGCCGCAGTCGACAAGGCCGCTGCCAGACCGCCCGCCGCCACCAAAGCGATCACCCAATTTGGCAAGTTAGCGATTTCAGGATTCGCTAACACCAGAATGTCATTGTCCAGCTTCACCAACTCGTTGCGTTCTGGGTCGGCATGATATTGAATCCGCCCATCCCCATTTTTATCATCAATCTCTAATAAGCCAGTGCGCTCCCAATTTTTAAACCAAGTGGGGCGTTCTTCGATCAGCAATGCCTGTCCCGCTTCGGGCTCAAGTATTTGAATAATATTCAGTCTCGCCATCGCCGCAACAGCCGGTGCCGTCGTATACAGTATCGCGATAAATACCAGTGCCCAGCCCGCAGATGTTCGTGCCGCCCGTACAGTGGGAACCGTAAAAAAACGGATAATGACATGCGGCAAACCGGCAGTGCCAATCATCAGAGATGCCGTGAAGGCAGCCATGTTTAAGGTGCTGCCTCGCAGCGCAGTGGTATATTCTTGGAAGCCAAGATCCAGCAAAATATGGTCCAGCTTGTGGAGTAGATAACTACCATCAGCCAGCGTACCCCCCAACCCCAACTGTGGAATGGGCTGCCCGGTTAATTGCAAGCTGATGAAGATTGCCGGCACGGTATACGCAAAAATCAGCACGCAAAATTGTGCTATCTGTGTGTAGGTAATCCCCTTCATACCCCCCAGCACCGCGTAGAAAAAAACAATCACCATGCCCGAGAGCAAGCCGGTCTCATAGTCTGTTTCTAGAAAGCGCGAAAAAGCGACGCCGATCCCCTTCATCTGCCCAATGACATAGGTCACGGAGCAAATAATGAGGCACAGCACAGCGACGATCCGCGCGGTGTTGGAGTAGTATCGATCACCGATGAATTCAGGCACTGTGAACTTTCCATACTTTCGCAAGTAAGGCGCGATCAGCATGGCGAGGAGCACGTAGCCACCTGTCCAGCCCATCAAGAAGACGGAACCACCGTAGCCGTTGTACGACAGCCCAATGAGCCCCGCCATTGAGATGAAGGAGGCAGCCGACATCCAATCAGCCGCCGTGGCCATTCCGTTTGCGATCGGATGGATGCCCTTCCCCGCGACATAAAACTCTTGG
>CAJWWJ010000130.1 GCA_913048575.1 uncultured Halieaceae bacterium | reverse complement strand
CAACGGTAATATCGTCTCCACCGCACCTCAGTTCACCCAGGCGGTCATCAGCGGGGAGGTTCAACCTCGATCGGGTGATACCCCTTACGCTATTTCTGGGAGTCTTCCCATTCTAATTTTCTCATTGATCAGCTTGTTACTAGGACGAGATCCGGAGTAATACTGGTAGACTTCAGGCGCCATCTGGCGGACAGACTGCGCTCGCATGCGCGCGGGCACCGTCATGATCTGAATAGCACCTCACCTGCTTTCGATTAGAGGACACATGAGTCAAGAATACGAGCCACAGTCACTTGAACGCGATCTGCAGCATCATTGGTTGCAGAACAATCGTTATGCCGTTCAGGTAGACGATCAGCGAGAGAAGTTTTACTGCCTTGCCATGTTTCCCTATCCCAGTGGAAAGCTACACATGGGGCATGTGCGCAATTACACCATTGCAGATGTCATAGCGCGTTATCAGCGGATGATGGGCAAAAATGTACTCCAGCCGATGGGCTGGGATGCCTTTGGCTTACCCGCAGAGAATGCCGCGGTCGCTAACAAAGTCGCGCCAGCGCTGTGGACGCGAGAAAACATTGACCACATGCGCACCCAGCTTAGGCGTCTGGGCTTTGCCTACGACTGGGATCGTGAGCTGGCAACCTGTGACCCTGAATACTATCAGTGGGAGCAATGGTTCTTCACACAGTTGCACGAGAAAGGCCTGGTCTATAAAAAAATGGCGACGGTTAACTGGGATCCCGTTGACCAAACGGTACTGGCCAACGAACAAGTCATCGACGGGCGCGGCTGGCGCTCTGGCGCCGTTATCGAGCGCCGAGAAATCCCCCAGTGGTTTATCCGCATTACCGCTTATGCCGAAGAACTCCTAGAAGGCCTAGACACGCTGGATGGCTGGCCCGAGGCCGTCCGTACCATGCAGCGTAATTGGATTGGTAAAAGTCGCGGTGTGGAGCTGGCGTTCGGCCTTGATACACCGATTGCCGGCTTGGAAAAAATCGAAGTCTATACCACGCGACCGGACACGCTCTTCGGCGTGACCTATATCAGTCTCGCTGCCGAGCACCCGATAACGCTCTCCCTCGCCGAGCACAACCCCGCGCTATCGGCGTTTGTTGATCACTGCAAGCAGTCCTCTGTGGCTGAGGCAGATATGGTTAAAGCAGAAAAAATGGGCATGGATACAGGTCTTCGCGCACGCCACCCACTAACCGGGGAGGCCGTGCCCGTTTGGGTCGCAAACTACGTATTAATGGATTACGGCTCCGGCGCGGTGATGGCGGTGCCAGCGCACGATGAGCGAGATTGGGAATTTGCCAAGAAATATGATTTACCACTCAAGGTCGTGATTTGCGATGCCGAGGGTGCACCGGCTGATATCCACGCATCGGCCTACACAGAGCGTGGGGTGTTGACCGCGTCTAGCCAATTTGATGGCTGCAGTTTCGATACCGCTTTCGAGCAGATCGCCAAGGCGCTGACAGACATCGACATGGGTCGTGTGACAACCCAGTTTCGCCTGCGTGACTGGGGCGTGTCACGGCAGCGCTATTGGGGCACGCCGATCCCGATGCTCAACCTTGCCGACGGCCAAGACATCCCCATTCCCATGAACCGCCTTCCATCGTTATTGCCGGAGGATGTTGTCATGGATGGCGTAATCTCTCCGATCAAGGCGGATTCCGCGTGGCGAAAGTTCACACTTGAAAACCAAGCCTGCGAGCGCGAGACAGATACCTTCGATACCTTTGTGCAATCGTCCTGGTATTACGCTCGCTTTACTTGTCCCGACTACGCGGAGGGAATGCTAGACAGCGAGCAAGCTAATTACTGGTTGCCGGTAGATCAATATGTCGGCGGCATTGAACACGCCATTTTGCATCTTCTCTACGCGCGTTTTTTCCACAAATTGATGCGTGATGCCGGGCTAGTGTCGAGTGATGAGCCCTTCAAGCGGCTACTGACCCAAGGAATGGTGCTCAAAGACGGTGCCAAAATGTCGAAATCACGCGGTAATACGGTTGATCCCCAACCGCTGATAGACACTTACGGCGCCGACACGGTGAGACTCTTCAGTATGTTCGCGGCACCACCTGATCAATCGCTTGAGTGGTCTGACTCGGGTGTTGAAGGCGCTCATCGCTTCATCAAGCGCCTGTGGCGATTAGCGCATGACGTTGGGCTCCCTGACTCCACTGTAGACCTCGGCGCGCTCACATCGGCACAAAAAAATCTGCGGCGAAAAGTACATGAAACCATTGCTAAGGTGACAGACGACTACGGACGCCGACAAACCTTTAATACGGCGGTGGCCGCTATTATGGAACTCTGTAATGAGCTCGGCCGGCACCACCGTGACACTGAGCAAGACCGAGCCGTCGTCGGTGAAGGCGTGCATGCCGTACTCAGAATGCTGTGGCCGATTACGCCGCATCTATGCGAATACTTATGGCTAGAGCTCTCTGGAGACGCTTTCGAAGAGGGGGCCTGGCCCAACGTCGACGAAAGCGCACTAGACCGCGATGAGCTAACAATAGTGATTCAGGTCAATGGTAAGGTGAGGGGTAAAATGAGTGTGCCGGCTACAGCGGACAGCACCGAAATCGAAGCCCTGGCGAAGGACCAAGAGAATGTTCAACGCTTCCTTGTCGACAAAACCATTAAAAAGGTGGTGGTTGTGCCCAAGAAACTCGTGAACATTGTTGCGCAATGATGTCGACTTTACCGCACCAACCTTACCGACTCGCCAAGCTAGCCTGTTTACTGGCTGTTTTTTTATGCCTGATAAGCTGTGGTTTTCAGCTCAAAGGGGCTGACTCAAATGGCGTATCAACGGGACTTCAAGGTCTTGAGCTGCGCCTAATCAGTGTCCAACCTCGATCAGATCTGACGCGAGAGGTATCCCGCGAGCTCTCGAATGCGGGAGCCGTCCTGACCGACGCTACCGACCCGGCGTTACAACTGACCTTGCAAGCTGAGCAATTTAGTCAGCGAAACGTGTCGTTGACTGCTCAAGCGCGAGCCGCCGAGTTAGAACTCACCCTATCGGTAGACTTTGTGCTCGAGCAAGCAGAACAGGATCCCACCGACGCCCGTGCAACGGTCTCCAGACAAATGCTCAATGACCCCCGCAACATCGTGGGCAAAACCGAAGAGTTACGACTGCTACGGGCAGAGATGCGACGCGATCTTGCCGCACAGATTGTCCGCCGCATTGGACATAGTCTCTCCCGCTAATGCAGCTTAAACCGAATCAACTGGCGGGCCAGCTGAAGAAAGGGCTGACAACGTGTTACCTCGTCTCCGGAGATGAGCCCTTGCTCGTGCAAGAAGCGGCTGACGCGATTCGTCAGGCAGCACGGGACGGCGGCTATCAAGAACGGCAACGCATTACCATTTCAGGTAAAAGTGACTGGCTCGAGCTGGGGCATATCTCCAGCGCGCTGTCGCTATTCGCTGAACATAAGTTAATCGAAATTGAACTCCCCAATGGCAAACCGGGTGCAGAGGGCAGCAAAGCCCTCTCTGAGTTTTTAGCCAGTAGCCCCGACGACATCTTACTCATCGTCAGTGGTCGCATTGATAAGCAGTCACAAAAAAGCAAATGGTATACCGGACTCGATCAGGCCGGCGTCATCGTACCGATATGGCCTGTCTCTGCCGCTGAATTGCCGGGGTGGATAGCCGCCCGCATGAAGCTAGCTGGATTACAACCCGATGCCGACGCAGTCGCCTTATTGGCTGAACGTTTGGAAGGGAATTTATTGGCCGCCGCACAAGAGATTGAAAAATTGCGCCTGCTGCACGGCGAGCAGACCATATCAGCCGATATGATTGCCGATACCGTATCGGATAATGCGCGTTACGATGCCTTTCGGCTCGTAGATGTTGCCCTCACCGGTGATGCGCGCGGTGCGATCAGAACACTGAGGGGTCTCAAGTCAGAGGCGGTGCAGCCACCTGTATTGCTATGGGCGCTGGCACGCGAGGTGAGACTGCTCGCTAATCTCAAACGAGATATCGCCGGGGGGGCTTCGGTTAACACCGCCCTGAATCAACGCGGTGTATGGCGAAGCCGACAGACCCTGATTCAGTCGGCTCTCAAGCGACTTTCAGGGCGGGATCTGGCAAAGATGCAGGCATTGACCTTTCAAGCCGATGGCAGCAGCAAAGGGTTTTTAACAGGCGCCCCTTGGGACCTCATGGAGACGCTTGTCGTGGTGATGGCTCAAGGCTCTGGCGTGCCAGCGAGTAAAACTGAACGTTTAAAATAGAGTAATCCGAGAGCACCCAATCCGATCGTGCCTGCCACAGCCGATACCCACTCGAATCCAAAGCCATCGACGCTGGCACCCACGACCGCAGCACCCATTGCGGGGACCCCCATGGCCATCATCGTCCATACGCTCAGTACGCGACCCCTAAAGCGTGGGTTCACCGTCAACTGAATGAGCGTCTGACATCCGGTACCCGCCACCGTCGTCATCGTACTCAAGCACGATACCCAACAGCCCATAGCCACCACGCCAGCAACCCACTGCAAACTCATCAGCGTCAAACACGCTAGCGCAATAGCGCCGTAAACAAGCCCCAGCAAACGCGCCAAGTTGGCTGACTGGCGGCTCACCAACAGCCCGCCCAGTACAGAGCCCAGGCCCGCCATCGCGACTAAAATAGCCAGCTCAGACGAGCCGCCTCTTAGCACTTGCCCTGACAAGGCCGGCAGTAATTCAATGATCGTGCGACCCAGCACCCCATTGAGCGCCGTAAACAGCAGCAGTAACTTCAGATCAGCTTGACGAATCAAGTGCCGAAACCCATCAGACAACTGTATCCAGTATGAGGTGGGAGCCTCTGGAACCGCATCGCGCACCACCGAGAGCCGGGAGAGCCCCACAAATGAAGTGATGAACAGCAGCATAGACACCAGCCAAGCAAAGGCAGTTTCCGTTTGAGCCACCAAAGCCGCGCCGATGGCCGGCCCGATCATGCGCGCTACATTAAATGACATCGTGGAATAGCCGACAGCGCTGGGTAAGGCAGCCCGCGGGACAAGCAAGGGCACCATGGCAAGACGCATCGGTGAGTGCAGTGAGGTGGCGATACCCAAAGCAGTGGCTAAACCCGCGAGTGCAAAGCGGTCGTACCACGCCAGCCAAGTAGTGATCGCGCCCACCAACGCGATAGTGCTATGAATCAGCATAGAAAGCCGCAAACCCTGTCGAGGATTGACGCGATCAGACAAAATACCAAACCAAGGCGACAACAGCAGCGCAGGCGCCAACATGAGCGCGCCTGTAATGCCGACCCAAGTCGCTGAGTGAGTGAGGTCCCAAGCACTCCAGCCCAATAAAAAGCGCAATAACCAGGCGCCCAAACTCGAAAACCAGCTCACCGGGTAGTACTGACGAAACCGCGCATCTGATAAAGCAGATCGATGCACCTGTCGCATTTCACGACGGTCAGAAAAATCCTCGCTTGCTTTTTTTGTCATGCTGAAATACTGTTTATTTATACAGTATTGTTGCAGCCGCTTTTTGATCGGCAATTCCTTTCGAAGGAATGACAAACAAAAACAGCAGTCTAAAACGGGAGTACATCATGAATTATCTACTCGAAGACATTTTTCGCCGCGCCGATACTTGGCAGGGTATGGGCCAGAAAGATCGCGTTTTCTTGGATCCCAGCGCACCGTCGGCCAATGCAGGGGCGCACTCAGCTCAAGCTATCGCAACCGGTTTTGACGCGCTCGATGCACAACTGTACAGCAGTGGGTGGCCGCTGGGGGGATGTATCGAGGTCATTAGTGACCAGTGCGGGCTCGATGCAATGGGCGTGTTCATGCCCACCATGAAAAAACTCTCTGGCCAATCGCGCTGGCAAGTCTTTATTGATCCTCCCTACACGCCTTATGCCCCGTTGCTGGCAGGAGAAGGCATTGATCTGCAAGAAATTATGCTGGTGCACCCACGCAATCGTGAGGAGCTACTGTGGTCAGTTGAACAGGCATTACGCAGTAGCACCTGTAGTACGGTCTTTGCTTGGCTTGGCGCCACTGATTATCGTTATTCAGAGTTGCGGAAAATTCAGTT
>CAJWWJ010000129.1 GCA_913048575.1 uncultured Halieaceae bacterium | reverse complement strand
AAGCATCGAGATTGAGCGGCAAGCCCAGAGGCGCAAGTTGCTGCGCGCTCTCAACGCGCGCGCGGGTATAGTCAGACAACGTCATGCTGGTAAATGTGTCGGCAGGAATTTGCGGAATGCTCACCTTACCCATGAGAACCTGCTGGCCCAGCACCTGCCACACGGCGCCGCGCTTCTTACTACTTGCCAGTTCACGCGCGAGCCACTCCTCCTGAGGCTTACCCAAGAGGGTGCGCTTAGAGGCATTGAGTCGTTTTTGTAAAAACTCGTAGACGTCGTCCTCGGGCTTAAGGTCGCGCAGGTAGTTGAGCTGCTGATCGCGACCGACCAGTCGGGTGTCTAGCATGATGAGGTCCGCCAGATTACCGATCTGAAAAGACCGGTAAATGATGCCTTGGTCCCCTTCAGCGGGCGGGCGAATCGGCAACCATTCGTGGTACGCCTGTCGCGCTGCACGAACGCGGGCAGCAAAATCCCCCTCGCCCTCGTTATGATTTTCGGCTCCCTCACGCCACGTATCGTTCATAATTTCGTGGTCATCCCAAACCGTAATCCACGGGTGGGCGGCATGCGCTGCCTGCAGATCGGGATCGCTGCGGTATAACCCGTAACGCATCCGGTAATCCTCAAGCACCAATAACTCGTGCTCGGGCGTGACCTGTCTGCCATAAGGTTGCTCAACCGCTGGATTCACGTATTCGCCCACCGGGTATTCGTAAATGTAGTCGCCCAAGTGCAAGATGGCATCGAGCTCAGCTTTAGCCATTTCGCGATACGCGTGGAAGAACCCCTGAGGGTAATTAGAGCAAGACGCCACACCGAGCTTAAACTCTGACACATCACCCACCGGCAGCGTGCGGGTGCAGCCCACGGGCGAGGTCACCCCCTCTGCCACAAATCGATAACAGTAAGACTGCCCGGGTTCCAGTCCCTGAGCGTCTACCTTGACGGTGTAATCGCGCTCGGGGGTTGCCGTAGCGGTCCCGCTCGCAATCAGGGTCGTGAACTCGGCAGTGGTGGCAATCTCCCACCGGCAGCGCACCGCACGCATCGCGCCGTCACCCGGCAATAGCCTCGTCCAGAGCATCACTCGGTCAGCCAAGGGATCGCCACTGGCAACATGGTGCGTAAAGTGCACCGGTCGGGTTTCGGTGACGGCAAAACCCCTTAAGGGCAATGCGCTGAGTGCAGTACCAGCAGCCTTAATTAGGGTGCGGCGGCGAAACGGTGCAGTCATCATAGACCTCAGACACGGTTAATTACGGTAAGAGTATGCCCGTCTGCTCGACAATGCACCTAGCAAAATAGATCTGGGGTTGCGACGCAGTCACCGACGTCACGCGCGTTGTTAATCTGCGAAGGAAGGCCTCAAGGTCAGGCTAATGCTGATGAAGGGCGAGCTGCTGACGTCGATAGCGGGGCCTGAAATATCGCCATCGTTGATCGATAAACCCCGTAAGCCACCCACACCCGCCTTGGCTTCGATCCACAGCGCCCCTTTAAGACGTCGGGCGCCACCAACGCCAAAGTCGAAACCGCTGAGATTCAACCCGACGGCACCGGTGTTGCTATTCACCGCCCAACTGGAACCCGAGTAAGACGCCCCTGCCGAGACAAACCAGTCTTTATTGGGTGCGTATATGACCTGCGGCCAAGGCAACAGCGCACTGACACTCCACGCCTGATTAATAATCAATGAGGCGCCAATGTACGGGAGCCAGGTAGTACCGAACTCGGAGTCGTCAAACACCACGCCAAACAACCACCACAGACGGTCGTTTCGGGTATAACGGGTCAGCGCGCCACCCATCACTTGCCAGTAATCTTTCCGTCGCTCTCCCAAACTTGAGCGGTGATGAACCGGCAGAATCCCACCCAACAGCTGCCAGTCGTTGGTGAGTTGATACAAGTAACCCGCCGCAATGGCCGCGCTGGTGGTTGAGAAGTCCTCTCCATTTTCGACACTAAAATCAGCGTAAGACAGGTACTCCCCCAACACCACCATGCTGCGTTTATTCAATAAAAATGGTACCCCGGCGTACTGACTGGCGGTGCTGACCTGATAGTGCTTGCCCGCGACGTCGGGGGTCGCGCCCTCTTCACTGACCATGGCATCGTCGTAATAATCACTGCCCAATAACGCCACGGGCAAGAAAGGGGCATTACTCAAACCCCGCACAAACACCAGCTCTGACTCGGCAAAGGCTTGAGCCGTTTCCGCAATGCTACTGTCGTCGGCCTCGACGACCTCTGTGGTCAGTTCCTGAGTGTCTGGGACGGGGGGTGACGCCAATGTGGTGCTCAGTGATGCTTCAGCCGTTTGGCTCTCTGCTGCTGCCGGCGAGACCGGATCGTGCGGAGCAGGAGTGACCACTGTCTCTGCTGCCCCCTTGGATAATAAGACCCCGTCGGCTGTGCTCTCAGCGGCCAGCGTCTGCGTGGCGGCCACAGTGGATACGGCAACCCACCAGAGGGCCGGCAATAACGATGTAGGAAGCATGGACAATACAATATTCCTGTCAGGCACGAACAAACGGCGCGGGCATATTACCTCACTCGGCCCCTCTCTGATCACCGAAAGACGCGTTATGCTAACTACCTTATTCATTGCTAAGCGCTGCGAGTCTGTTTAGTGAACTGACTCTGGCACCGAAGGCCCTCGCTGTGACCAACTCTAACCCTCTTCATTCCTGGCGCTTTTCAACGGCTCCCTGTATGGATTGGACCGACCGCCACTGCCGTCGCTTCTGGCGCACGCTCACACGCCATGCCCGGGTGTATACCGAGATGGTCACCACCGGGGCACTGTTACACGGCGATGTCGAACGGCACCTGCGCTTTAATGAAGAGGAACACCCTGTTGCATTGCAACTCGGTGGCGCCTCACCCGCCGACCTCGCCGCCTGCGCCAGGCTTGGCGCCGACTGGGGCTACGACGAAATCAACTTGAACTGCGGTTGCCCCTCTGATCGTGTCCAAAGCGGCCGCTTTGGCGCCTGCCTGATGGCTGAACCGGAATTGGTCCGCGACTGTATTGCTGCCATGCGCGATGCCTGCGACGTGCCGGTGACCATCAAGCACCGCATTGGTATTGATCAACAAGAGAGCTACTCGGAGCTCGCCGACTTTGTGGGCACCGTGTCCCATGGCGGCGCCGAGGTCTTCATCGTGCACGCGCGAAAAGCCTGGCTACAAGGGTTATCGCCCAAACAGAATCGCGAGATCCCACCGCTCAATTACGACTGGGTTTATCAGCTCAAACGCGATTTTCCTGCGCTGACTATTGTCATTAATGGCGGCATAGAGACACTAGACGCATGCGACACACATCTTGAACACGTAGATGGCGTGATGCTGGGACGCGCAGCGTATCAAAACCCCTGGCTGCTCCACGACGTGGACGAACGATTCTTTGGGATGGCTTCGAGCTCACAGAGTCGAACACAAACTGTGGAGTCGCTCATGCCGTATATCGACGCGCAGCTTGCCAACGGTGCACGATTGCACCACGTAGTGCGACACATGCTCGGCTTATACCAAGGGCAGTATGGAGGCCGCCAATACCGGCGCCATCTGAGTGAGCACGCGCACCAAGCCACCTCAGGCAGTGAGGTGCTGCGCGAGGCCATCGCCTTTTGTTCAGCACCCGAGCGCGATATAACGCGCGCCGACGTGGCGTTAAATGCCTAATGCCAACCCAACCATGTTTTTTGTTGAATACGAAAATACCGAGCACTCAACGCCTGTGCGACAGCCTTGTGTTCGCCTGACACTGGCAGTCGATTACGGGGCCAATATCGCATAGAGCAGTACCGCGCTTACCATCGCTCCGATAAAGAGCAGGCCAATGGTATTTAATGGTCGCCAAATTCTATGCTGCATTGCCACACCTCCAAAACGCCAATCGTCATCACTCAATGCTGAACAGCCCACGATAAGTCGCGTGCTGGCCCAAACTGGGGCAGGAATGCCCCACTCAGGTGTCGAGGCCTGAGTGGGACAGTGCTTGGTAAACGAAGTAAATGCCGTCTTGAGAGAGGGAGACTACGCATGTCCTGAGAGCTCTCTGATGACGCATCACACAAGCACGATGAGAATGATACTCATTTGCAATAAGAATTGCAATAGGTTGCGTGCGCGGAGCGATAAACAGGACAAATGTGATGTTATGGTCATTACAGTGGCTATTCGATCTAAACCAAGAGAGATAAACAATGACAACTGAGCTTGAAATGCTGACCTGGGCAACCGCGCTGACGATACTCCTATGGATTCCCTACACATTGGCCCGCATCATGAACGTTGGTCTCTTGCCGACGCTCACTTATAAAAGCGATGACACGCCGCTCGCCGCTTGGGCTACGCGCGCTAAAAAGGCCCATGCAAATGCCATAGAAAATCTGGCTCCATTTGCTGTTTTAGTGCTGGTTGCACACCAACTGGACATCTCCAATACTGCTACGACATCAGCGGCTGTCGCCTACTTCTGGCTGCGACTCGCCCATTTTATTACCTACACTGCCAACGTTCCCTTCGGCCGCACAGTGACCTTTGCGGGAGCCTGGGGCGCGCAACTTTGCATCCTATTTCAAATACTGACCCTTGGAGCGGGGAGCTAATCACTGAAAAAAGATGTCGGGGTTCTACTCTGCGAGCCCAGTCCTCATGCGGACTGATCTAAGGGTAGCCCGGCAGCACCGCATTGATGCTTCTTGTATTGGAACCCGGGGGTTAGATCTCCTGATGAAGACCCTGCTGCCACTGCTGGCGCAGCTCGAACTTCTGGATTTTGCCTGAGCCCGTCAGCGGGTACTCCTCCACCTCGAACCAATAGCGCGGTGTCTTCTGCGGTGACAGGTGTTCTCGCAGGTAGGCAAACAGCGCATCCTTGTCTATCGCCTCACCCGGGGCCGCGCGTAAAAATGCGGCGACGTCCTCCCCCAGCCGTTCGCTGGGCAGCCCGACCACCGCCACCTCGCCCACGGCCGGGTGCTTGAACAACAGCTCCTCGATTTCTCTGGGATAGATATTCTCACCCCCTCGAATGATCATGTCCTTCAGACGCCCTTCAACCGTGCAATAACCGCGTTCGTCCATCGAGCAGAGGTCTCCAGTATGCAGCCAACCCTCCTCATCGATGGTGTTTGCCGTCGCCTCGGGCATCTCGAAGTATTCGTGCATGACGTGATAACCCCGGGTGCAGTACTCGCCAAGAGTTTGTGTCGGCACAATCTCCCCGGACTCCGGGTCGATAATCTTCACCTCCACGCCGGGCATCGGGCCGCCCAGCGTATTCGCCTTATCCTCGAGGGTATCGTCGGCCCGGGTCATGGATGCCACCGGTGAACATTCTGTCTGCCCAAACACGATGGTAAAGGTTGCTTGCAGGGTCTGCTCCAAACGCTTCACCAACGCTTGGGGTACCGTTGAGCCGCCGGAGCACATCGCCGTCACCGACGACAGGTCCCGCTTGGCAAAATCGGGATGCTCGATCAAGGCCACGTGCATGGTGGGCACGCCGAGCATGACATTGGCGCCATAGACTTCCATCAACTCCAGTGCCAGTCCCGGCTCGAACATCTCCATCAGCAACATGGTGCCCCGTTTTGCCACGCAGCCCAGGACCCCACAGACGCAGCCGCCAGTGTGAAACAGCGGCATAAAGGCTAGATAAACCCCACCGGTAGGAAACCCCATGCGCTCGACCGTATGTGCTCCGTTGTTAACGAGCCCGCGGTGATGCAGCAACGCCCCCTTAGGGAAACCGGTAGTGCCCGACGTGTATTGGATCATGCAAGCATCGGTAGGCCCGACCTCTGGCAGGGCCAAAGATTCGTCCATCCCCGAGCTCAGGAAGGCATCCCACTGGTCGAAACGGACCACTTCTCGCAACTCTGGGCAATCGGCCTGGATCGACTCTAGGTGATGCAGCATGCGATTGCCGCGGAACTCCGGTAACACGAAGATGCCTGCGCTACGCGACTGGTTTAGCACGTACTTGATCTCGTCGGCTTGGTACGAGGGATTGACGGTAACCAGGATGACGCCAGCTAGGGCACAGCCATATTCCATCATCACCCATTCAGGGATATTAGGCGCCCAAACTGCCACACGTTCTCCGGGTTTAAAGCGTGTCGTGAGCG
>CAJWWJ010000128.1 GCA_913048575.1 uncultured Halieaceae bacterium | reverse complement strand
CACACCATTCCGATCGACTCATGGTAGGACTATTGTCACAACACAATACCTCTGGGTAAGCATGGGTGCCCAGGCAAAAAAAAGATGAGTCAACGATGGCTACTGAGCGTGTCGAGCACTGCCCCACATATTGAAAGCGGCTATCCGTGGTGTTCCCGGCAGGTACATTTGGTCTAATCGCTGTATCGCAAAGCCCGCGTTCTCGATCCATTCAACAATGGGCCGATTAATGTTGCAGCCGCCGAGCAGTCGTCGCCAGAGAGGATTGATACGTTCTTGCCAGCTTGCAACACTGGGATCGGGTGCCTGGCCGTGCTCGCAAAAAACCAGACTGCCGCCCGGTTTTAACACGCGACCTATCTCGGCAAGCGCAGCGTGACCGTCCGGAATCGTACACAAGCTGAAAGTCATGAGTACCGTGTCGAATTGCGCATCAGGTAACGGCATCTTTTCTGCAGACCCCTCGACAAAATCGAGGGGCACACCGACTTGGGCAGCTCTCGAAGCAGCCAGTCGCCAACTGGTCTGGCAGGGGTCGATCCCCACGATTGACTGAACGCGTTGCGGATCGTAATACGGTAGGTTGTGGCCAGCTCCCATGCCTATCTCGAGCACACTGCCCTGAGCTTGGGGGACCACTTTTTCCCGCTGCTTGAGGATCGGCTTGGTACCGCAAGCACAGGTCACCAATCTGGGGACAATTTTGTCGTTATAGAAACCCATCTGTCACCTGCTCTGTTGTTGTGTTCCCCCAGTGTAAACAGACTCAGCGTCATCAGCGACGGTTTTTACTCTCCGCAAATATCCTACTCTTTGGCGTTCTCTGCAGCACCGTGGGACCCGCGGGCGGCATCGGCGCGCAGTTCTAATGAAGCTTGGATAGCCGCTTCCTGCTGCGCCAAGTCAATGGGTCGCTCCACCTCAGGATACGCCTCAGGGTCAATCCGTCGCATCTCCTCCTCTATCCAGGCCTCCACCTTCTCCATCATCTCGCCCGGACTGCCAGCGGGGTCTGGCACAATGGGCGCACCCAGCGAGACCTGAATCGTTCCAGGGACGAATGTGAAACTTTTGCGAGGCCAGCACCGGGCGGACGCCACCGCAATGGGCACAATACTGGCACCAGTGGCCATGGCGAGGCGCGCAGCACCCGTTTTATAGATGCCCTGCTGACCTCTCTCTGACCGAGTCCCCTCGGGAAACATAATGACCCACTTACCCCGATCCATCAGTCGCTCGCCCATTGATGCGACTTTATTCCAGGCGCCGCCCCGAGCAGAGCGGTCAATATGAATCATATTGAGACATGCCATCGCCCATCCAAAAAAGGGAATAAACAGGAGCTCACGCTTGAAGACATAGGCCAGGGGATGGGGCATTCGGCTCGCGAAAAAAAACGTCTCCCACGTTGACTGGTGTTTGGGACACAAAATAATGCGGCTATTGTTGTCGTCTTTTTGCGGAAGATGATGCTCACCCTCCACTTCGTACTCAACCCGCCCTATGAGACGTGCCGCGGCCACCGCTCCGCGCAACCAAGGGCGCGCCAAGTACCACCAGCGCTTGTCCGGATCAATCAATGGCGTCGCCAGAACAATCAACGACGCCATGGGAATAACGGTCACCGCCATCCATAAAAAGACAATCACTGAACGCAGCGTCCCCATCATCCAACCTCTGATGACGGCCTGTTGGCGGTGCTCATAGCGCTTCGCATCAACTCGAGAGACTCCACTACCTCCCACATGAGGTGGGCATTAAACCAGAAACAGCGGTTGCTCGCGCCGTCTATTCGCTTTCGCACACAACGCCTCCACCCTATAATATGCGCAGTGGAGATACTCAATTGAAAAAACCGCCCTCTAAACAAGATCTGCGACGGCGCCTGTCTCAGCAGACCGCCAAGTTTCTGTCGTCGGGGGGAAGCATCCAAGAACTCGCGCGGGGCGAGAGTGCCTATGAGCGCAACGAAATACCGCCTCCGGCGCCACTCTTTACCGATGCAAAAGTCGCCAGAACGCCGCTCACTGATGTCGTTGCCGCACTGGACGCTCGGAGAGCACCAAAGCGCCAGCAAAGAAAGGGCTCGCGTCACAGCACTCCGCGCCAGCGGAAGCAAGTCGTCTATGACGATTTTGGTGAACCGCTGCGCGTTGTCTGGGTAGAGGACCCCTAGCCCCCGGTCAAGATAGCGAGTTTCTCGCTGACGAATGAACTAAGGCCCGCGCGCAGCCGTAAGGATCATTAATTCCATCACGGTTAGCACGATGATTTCCCTGAAAGAAGTAATTGAAGTGGAGCGCCCGATCGAAGCCTGCTTTCGGTACGTGGCCGATTTTCGCACCACCGTCGAATGGGACGCGACGGCACTCAGCGCCAAGAAAAGCACGGAAGAGCCCGTTGGGTTAGGGAGTGAATTCTCGCTGCTCTGCAAAGCCGGCCCGTCAACCGTATCGATCCAGTACACCATTGTGGAATACACTCCTTGGCAGTCGGTTGTGCTGGAGGGCAAAAGTCGTTGGTTCACCGTGCGGGATGTCATCACCTTTGAACCGCGAGGCGCAAATACCACTCAGATCACCTACTGCGCCGATTTCACCTACGGGTTCGGCTTGCGCACACTCGCGAAAAAGACAGAAAGCGCCATGCGAGCGTTAGGTCGTAAAAGCCTGCTCGGGCTCACTCGTGCACTTCAGGACAATAATCCACCCCCCGCTGTCAGGCCAAAAACCGCAAAACGAGACCGAAACCTATTCACCGCACTGACCTGCTTTACCCGGGCTGGATACAGGAACGGTCGACGCGCATGGGCGCCAATGAGCACTGATATGACGGGAAAGCATGTGGTGCTTACCGGCGCCAGCGCGGGCTTGGGGTTTGAAGCCGCCGTGGCCCTACTCGAATCCGGCGCCACGCTCACCCTCGTCATCCGCGATCCGAATAAAGTCATGCCGATGCAGGCGGCGTTACAAGAGAGGACCGGCCGGCAAGCCGATCAAGTGGAACTGGCTGATCTCAGCTTACTGAGCCAGGTCAATGCGCTGAGTCAGCGCCTGCTGAGCGCTGATCGAGCCATAGATGTGTTAATCAACAATGCCGGTGCATTGTTTAATGATTACTCTCAAACATCTGAGGGCATCGAGACCAGTGCCGCACTGCTGCTCCTGTCGCCGTGGCGCCTGACCGAGGCCCTGCATCCTCTCTTGGCTCACCACAAGACGCCCGCCCGCGTTATTAACGTGGTTTCGGGGGGCATGTACACGCAAAAACTTCGCTGTGAATCACTGGTGATGTCAGAAGAGGGCTATCGCGGTTCGGTCGCCTACGCCCGCGCAAAGCGTGCCCTGACTGTGCTCACTGAGTTGTGGTCTGCACAGTGGCGAGACGACCATATTGTGGTCAATGCCATGCATCCCGGCTGGGCAGATACGCCAGGTGTGCAAGGCGCGCTGCCGGGTTTCAGGCGCCTGACACATCGGGTTCTGCGCTCATCCCTAGAAGGTGCTGACACGATTGTTTGGCTTGCCCGCGCTCGCGAGGCGGATAAAACCAGCGGTCACTTGTTTCTTGATCGAGAGCCGCGCACAACCCACCTGCGCCGCGGTACGCTCGAATCAGCGGAGGAGAGAGCCGCTTTACAACCCTGGTTGACTCAGACCTACGCGGCGCTCGACCTCGCAGAGAGTACTTGAGGGAAGGCACTAGTGGAGTTACTTTGGCCACTCGATCATTTATCGGCAGGCCGTCATGAATCACACACTCGATCCCCTCCAGCCCCACTTTGAAGACGACGCTATTCATGACGCGCGGCAACGCCTAGCTCAAACTCGCTTTCCTGAAGCCGAGACCGTTGAGGACTGGCAGCAAGGCGTACCGCTGAGTTACTGCCAAGAATTGGTTCGCTATTGGCGAGATGACTACGATTGGCAAAGGGTGCCCAATCAACTCGCCCAGTACGAAAATTGGATGACTGAGCTAGAGGGGGTCCGCATCCATGTTGTCCATGTCCGAAGCCCTCACACTGAAGCCAAACCCCTGCTAATGACGCATGGCTGGCCGGGGTCGGTACTCGAATTTTTAGAGGTGATTGGGCCTTTAACCGATCCGACAAAATGGGGTGGCCAACCAGAGGACGCCTTTCACCTTGTTATGCCCAGTCTTCCTGGATTTGGTTTTTCGGCAAAACCCACGGAGCCTGGATTTGGTATCGATCGCATTGCCGTCATGTGGGACGCTCTCATGTTACGCCTCGGCTACGATCAGTATGTGGCGCAAGGAGGCGACTGGGGATCCTTGGTGACGCACGCCCTGCTGCTCAATGACGCATTACATTGCCAAGCTGGGCATGTGAACTTGCCACTGGTGCTGCCTGATGAAGAGACGCTGTCGTCAAGCGATCCTGGGGAGCAAGCCACAATGGCAGCAGCGCTCCACTACCAAGCACATGAAGCTGGATACTCGAACCAACAGAGTACAAGACCGCAAACACTAGCCTATGCGTTAGCCGACTCCCCCGCCGGCCAGATGGCATGGATTATTGAGAAGTACGCACAGTGGACCGACTCGGTGCGGCAAAATGCCAGACATCCCGAGAACGTTATTGCTCGAGATGTGCTGCTGGATATAGTGACCCATTACTGGATGACGAATTCGAGTGGCAGCAGCGCGCGATTGTATTGGGAGAGCTTTAAGACGCCAGACTACCGTCCTATCGAAGCCCCAATGGGTATCTCGCTATTTCCTAAAGAACTCTTTATCTGCACAGAGCGGCTTGCAAAAACCCGGTACCAAAAATTGGTGACGTTTAATAATCAGCACGCACACGGGGGCCATTTTGCAGCACTTGAGCAGCCGAGTGCCTTCATTAACGACGTCCGCGGATGGCACGCGGCCCTGCGTGCAACCGGATATCGCTGAAGCATGACATCATCTGAACCCGATAACACCGATTCAACGGGTGGCCCCTATTGGCGAGCGCGACGGCAACTGGCGTTAGCAGCACGGCAGTTAAACGAATCATTAATCAGTGCGGATATCCCACCAGAACAGGCACTTGAGTTGAGCGACGAACTCTCCCGCTTAGCAGCATCGCTCAGCGATTTGCCTCAAGTGAGTGGCCTGATGGATATGGTAGGTCGGCGACCGCAGGACGGCATCGATACGATCATGGGAGAGTTTGTTGCCATGGCTGGCCGAAGCCATCCCTGCTCTCCTGATCTGACTTGGCATGCAGAACCCCATCAAATACGGGGCACCGTGACCTTCAGTCAGGCTTTTGAAGGCCCTCCCGGGCACGTCCACGGCGGCTGGGTTGCTGGCATTCTGGACCACCTAATGGGGATGACTCATGTTCATATGGGGCAACCGGGCATGACCAGTGGATTAACCGTTCGGTATCTCAAACCCACACCGCTAAGACAGATCATCGCGATCAGCGCCGTGGCCGAGGAACTCGATGAACGACGCACAGAGGTCAAGGCTGAAATGCGCTGCGGCGAGACCATCACCGCAACGGCCAGTGCCATCTTTGTTCGGGTCGATCGGGCTAGGTTTGGCATCGAGTCCCCATGAACTCTGAAGTCCACATGAATCCCTAAAGGCGCTTATAAACAGTCGCACCCGCGATGATCGTTCGGTCTACTTTGAGTGACCGTATGTCTGGCGCGGTGAGAGGATTATCCGACAGCACTACCAAATCAGCATGCTTCCCGGGTTCGATAGAGCCGATGACGTCATCCATAAATACCTGCCAGGCCGCATCGATCGTCACCGCACGAAGCGCCGAAAGCCGATCGATACGTTGATCTGGGCCAATGACCGCTCCTCCTGTGCTCTGTCGCTCCACTTGGCTCCAAACGGCCTGCAACGGCAACATGGGAGTAACCGGCGTATCAAGATGAGAGCTAAAACGGACGCCCGCCTCTAGCGCCCATCGGGCGGGACTCATATTGGCCGCACGCTCAGGCCCCATAAATATCGCGGCATGACGATCACCCCAGTAATAGGTGTGAGCCGAGAAAAAACTGGGCGTGACCCCGAGATCAGCCATTCTCGCCATTTGGTCTTCACGGGTCATTTGGGCATGAATCATCAACGGCCGCGCTTCCGGCCATGGGTGCTGGGTCATTGCGTACTCGATCGCATCCA
>CAJWWJ010000127.1 GCA_913048575.1 uncultured Halieaceae bacterium | reverse complement strand
CACAGCAGGCTGCTTACACAGCACGATCGCCTCGCATCTTGGCCGACGGCTAACACAAGCTTCTTTCTCGCCTGTTTTATCAAGGGTCTTGGCGGCACGATCCTGATCTCGATCTGCCAAATGATTGTGCCAACACGGCTCGTCATCCTTAGCCGGCGAGTACTGTCTTGATGGGTAGCGGAAGACGAGCAAGCCGTTGCACACCGCATTTAAAAGCACATTCATCCTCCCTGAAGCTTGACAACGCCCGTACATACGGCTTACAAAAGGTCTATTGATATAACTAAGAGCGTTTAAGCCTTAGCAGTTGGGCTCATTGCGCCGTAAATCAGACAGGAGAGCTCGCCATGCGTCTTATCAAAAACACCCCGATCGCCCTTGCAGTCAGTGCCGCTTTAGCGACATCGCTACAGGTGTCCACTGCCTTTGCGCAAGAAAGCGAGTCGATGCTTGAGGAGGTCATGGTCACAGCTCGGAAACGAGAAGAGTCACTGGCAGAGACACCTATCGCCATTACAGCGATCAGTGCGGCGGAGATTCAGGCGGGTGCCTTTAAGAGTCTCGTCGATGTGCAGAAGACCGCGCCCGGCCTCTTCGTCGAGACAATGAATAATGAGAATGCTCGTACGGTGCTGATGCCACGCTTTCGTGGCGTCACCTTTGACGCGTCCAGCCCGCTACAGAGAACCAGTTCGGTGTTTGTCGACGGTCTGATCGTGTCATCAGGGCTACACAGTCTGCCCATCACGCAGGTAGAGCGTATTGAGGTGATCAAGGGTCCACAGTCTGCACTATTTGGTCGAAATACCTACTCTGGGGCGATCAATATCATTACCCGCAGGCCCGGTGACGAACTCAAAGGGGGTATCGAGGTTGATTACGGCGCTAAGAGTAAGGGATCTACTACCGGCTATATTGAAGGTCCGATAACCAGTAACTTGGGAGCTAGAGCCACTTTCAGTTATACCGACAAGGAAGGCCATTACGATAATGCGTTCGTTGAAGGACAGCGATTAGGGGATGAGGAAACGTTGGCTTACGGCCTCATGCTGGATTTCAATCCTACGGAAGACCTCAATATTATGGTTCGGGCGTCTTCATACGAGGACGATGATGGCCCTGGTGCCTATGCCGTTGTAGGGGGATTGGCAGAGCACAATTTCTGCGCTGAACCCACTCCTGCCATTAATAGTTTCAGCTGCTTTTTTGTTAATGGCCTGGAGTCCGCTTACAAAGGTTCGGTCAATATTCCAAGCGCGATTGGCGCGTCATCCTCTGCGGATGTGTTTAGCAAGGCAACCGGCCAGCTGAGAGATGCGAGCGGTAATTGGGCGGGCCTTGCTGGAGCCGGTTATGCCCCTATTGGCGATCACTCGTTCGATGATTTGTCGCATAACGGGTTTGGTAAGGCCGGGGAAGGGGAACGGTTTGGCGCAATCGTGTCGTGGGATATGACTGACTCATTGAATTTGAACCTAGCCTACGGAAAGAACGAGGATGACTACGTCCTGTTCCATGACTTCGATGCGGCGGGTGCATTTGGTTTTCACGTTTACAACGCAAGAGTGACCGAAGATGAAACCTTTGAGGTCAGATTATCGGGCACCAGCGACCGGCTTAATTGGTCAATTGGGGCGACCCAAGTTGAGATGTCTTCTAAAGCGCATGGCGGTTTTTATGACCAGTACTTTGGTGACTTTAGCGGCAGTGCGGGTTATTGGTTTGCCGATATCCGCAATCCCGATACGGCGTTTTCACTGATTGAGGCAGATACTACGGGCATTTTCGCTTCGGTGGATTTTAGCATTACCGATAAGCTTGACTTGACGCTTGAGGTGAGACGACAAGAAGACGAGATCAATGATCCCAACGTGAATGCCGCTGCGGGGAAGAACATTGCACCGGCAGAGTTTAAGTCTACGCTCCCCAGAGTGGTCCTGAAGTACCAGCTAAACGACAACCACATGTTGTATGCAAACTATAGCGAGGGCACCCTGCCGGGCGGCTTCAATCCTGAGGTGGCATCCAAGCTGACGACTCCCGAGCAGATCTCGACATTCAATGCTGACACGCCGGGGATCGGTGAGACTTATGAAGAAGAAACACTGAAAAACTATGAGGCCGGTTGGAAGTACTCCTCGAACGATGGCAGGCTCGCGATGAACCTAGCGGTTTTCCATATGGAGCGCGCTGATCAGGTGTACTCTGGCTTTGGCGTCATTCCGGCTGACGTCAGCTGTTCTGGCGATACCGATGGCGACGGCGTACCAAACACGGAAACGTGCACGGTCGCATTTAGTGGAAACGGCACGTCTAGTGACATTGATGGACTGGAAATTGATTTCAATTACCGCGTCATCGATAGCCTCCTTCTGCAAGCAGCCGTGGGTTACACCAAGGCAGAGATCTCCGATTTCCCTGCTAATGGTGACTGCGGCGATTTCAATGATGTCTTTGGACCGGGTTTATCCTGCGCAGGTCAGCAGGCAGCGCGTTATCCGGAGTGGATTGGTTCGTTAATCGCGACGTATGACTTTGACACCTCAATGGGTGGAGCGTACGTCCGAGGCGAGTACTTTTACACGGGATCCTATTACGATGAAGTAACGAACCTCACAAAAATTCCCGATGCGACCGAGGTCAATGTCCGTGTCGGCTTACGCATGGACAATGGTATTAGCCTTGAGGCCTATGTATCGAATCTGACTGATGAAGACGCGCCAACTGGGGGTAACAATATTGCCGACACCAGTAAGTATGTGAGAGACACCACCTTTGCCTATAACTTTGCGGTAGAAAGTGTGCACATCCACATGCGAGATCAGCGCGAGGCCGGTGTCAGACTCCGCTGGGATTTCTGATCGGCCTGCGCTTCACAGGAGCGCTCGAGCATACGGTGTCATCTGGCACTAGAGGGGCAGCCTAGGTAGGCTGCCTTTTTTTGTGCTGTCGGGGCCACATCATTGATGCGGGCCTTAAAGCACAGCAGTGTCGAATCACCGTAATGCCAAATTACAGCAATATCGAATCACAACCGCACCGAGTAGCGATAACCGTCTTGCCCCCCACGTCTGCGGCAAGTCACAATCTCTGCGAAAGGCGGCGCGATCCCAAGATTGCCCTTGTTATGGTGTCTCAAGGGATCCTAGTTTTCTGATAGGCGCATTGCCATAGGCCGTGATGGTAGCTTTCTCTTCAGTAAAGAACTCAGCCGCCTGACGCGGGCCGTCGCGGCCAATTCCCGATTCTTTGAAGCCACCAAAGGGTGCGCGCAGATCTCGAGCCAAAGGCGTGTTGATCCACAGCGTACCCGCTTCAATACCCTGCCGAAAAAGTTGCGCGCGCCTAAGCGTGTTGGTCCAGCAGTAGCCTACTAAGCCAAACCGGCTGTCATTCGCCAGTGAGATTGCCTCTTCATCCTCGTCAAATATCTGGATGCTGACCACTGGGCCGAAGATCTCTTCTTGGCACAGCGGCAATTGGTTGTTGTGAACTTGAAATACCGTGGGTGTGACGAAATACCCGCTACCAAGGTCGGTCGGGGCTTCACCCCCACAGAGTAATATTGCGCCATCGTTTCTTGCGCGGGCGATGTGATCGAGGACCTTTTCCCAGTGAGATTTGAACGCCATGGGTCCTACCTCTACATTTGGATCCAGTGGATCGCCCACTTTCAGTGATCGAGTCCTTGCTACGAAGGCTGCTATGAAGCGCTCAGAGATACCGCGCTGCACTAATATTCGTGATCCAGCAATGCAGATCTGGCCGCTGTTGCTGAAAATATTGACCAGCGAGCCATCTATTGCCTGCTCAAAATTGGCATCATCAAACACGATGTTCGCAGACTTGCCGCCCAGCTCAAAATGAACGGGAGTCAGGTGGTTGGCCGCCGCCGCCATCACTTGCCTCGCAGTCGTGCCGCCGCCGGTGAAGGCGATACGATCGATTCCGGCAGAGCTGGCCAAGGCCGCGCCAGTTTTCATGCCGGTGCCATTGATGACATTAATCGTACCTGGCGGTAGGCCCGCCTCTTCCAGCAGTGACACCATGCGTAAAATCGATAGCGGCGTATGTTCAGAAGGTTTCAGCACACAGGTGTTACCGAAAGCCAAACTGGAGGCAATCTGCATGCTGGCTAATGCCAGCGGTGCGTTCCATGGGGCGAACAAAGCAGCCACGCCAGCTGGCTGGCGCGAGACAGTGGTTTGGTATCCGGACATCTGCTCAAATGTTTCGCCGGCCATGACGGCGATATAGTCAGCGAAAAAATCGAGGTTATCGGCCGCTCTTGGGACTTGCCTAGAGGCCAGATGAGAAGCCGGAAGGCCCGCGCAGAGGCATTCCAGTAACGCGAGCTCCTCAGCATGCTCGCGGATCAGTTTCGCCCCTCGGCGAAAAACCCCCTGTCGCGCTGCGGTAGAGGCTTGCGACCAAGCACCCGTTTGAAAGCTATCACGGGCACAGGCAACGGCTCGCGCTACTGTTTCGGCATCATCCTCCTGAAGCAAGGTCAGTTGTTCCCCTGTACCCGGAAAGTGCAGGGCGAGCTGATTCGCGCGCGGGTCAATGGGTAGCGATTCGGCGCCGATATATCCCGTCACGACATCGGGTAGGACCAGTCCTTTTTCAGCCATTATCTGGTCGATAGCGGTCATCAAGTTACCCTCATTCAATCGTCATTTCACGCTGGCGTGATCGAATCATAGCCGCATCGAGCAGGAAATCGCGATGCTTCACCGGATCACTGACGATTTCTTGCAGCTCGTTCCAGATTAACACCCGTTTGCTCACCTCGGTCTCGCGGTGTCTCGCATAGTTGCGCGCCGACAGGCGCTGCACCTCTTCTTGCGCGATGGTGCGCCGGCGTCGATCGTAGCGTTCGAGTAGTAAGGGGTCGTCTCCGTTAATGACCGGAACCAGATGGTCTGCCAGTGACCGGGCATCGTGGATACCACTGTTCATCCCCATCCCGCCGGCAGGGCTGTTGAGATGTGCTGCGTCGCCGACAAACAGCGTGCGTCCATGACAAAAGCGCGCCAAGCAGCGCTGGTGCAGCGTGTAGTAGTTCCGAGTGAGGATGGCCGCACCGCTGGCGCGTGGGGAGACGCGGGCAATATGAGTTTGTGCTATGGCTTCACTCAACGCACTCTCGATATCCTGATCTTGTTCTGGAGAATAGGTCAATCGCCAAGTATTCCGCAGGCGCATCAAGCTGTAATGGCGATCAGGCAGCCACACATAATTGACGCCCAGGAGGTTGGGGATATCGTCTTCAAATGGATACTCGAGTACTAGGGTAATGGATGTCTTGGGAAAGGTTTGACCGTCAAAATCAAGCCCGAGAGATTTACGTACCTGACTACTAGCGCCATCTGCGGCGATCAGCCAGTCGCAGACGTGAGCGCAGTCTTCTCCTGCTGACTGGTATTGGACGGTCACCTGACTTTCCCCAGGTATGACGGACTGTAATGTGGCGCCCAGTCGTAGCTCACAGAGCGGCTGTTTCGCCAACTTTTCTGCCAGCAGTTCAGTCAGCTGAAACTGTTCACACTGTAGGCGAAAAGGGTAGGCGGTCACCTCGCTGAGATGGCTCATGTCGAACACCGCCCGTTCCCCGCTTTCGTGAATCAGATACTGCCACTGTGGCACTACCGTGCCTCGTTCAATGAGTGCAGCGGCGAGCCCTGAATCGGTGAGGAGATCAAGGGTGGCGGGATGAAACGTCGACGCGCGCATATCACTGGGAATGACGGTTTCGCGCTCCAAAACGGTGACGCTGATCCCTTGCTCAACCAGCCACCAAGCGAGCGTTAGCCCGGAGGGTCCGGCTCCAATGATCGTGACCTGTGAATCAGACATGATGCATCGAGTGTATGGCGAGCACCACTGTCACAGCGCTCAGGTTGGGCAAGGTCTTCGGTGAAAACGGCCATGCTATATTGCTAAGCAGTGCGTGAACGGGCAATAGGTGTTGCAAATGGAAGAGGGGCATTACGGTCGGCATGGCACCCTCGGTATCGCTACGCCACAGGCTAACGTGACTGCGGAAACAGAATTTCGCGCGCTTTTGCCCAGAGGCGTCGCCTGCGCGACGGTGCGTATGGCCAGTGATGAGCCTCTCCCAGAGGACCGATTGCGCGCTTACTTTACTGATATTGGCCAGACCCTGGACCGATTTGATACGTTGGTCATGGGAGCAGTTGGATTGGCCTGC
>CAJWWJ010000126.1 GCA_913048575.1 uncultured Halieaceae bacterium | reverse complement strand
CCAAAAGGGGCGGGCGACCCTTTGCCGAGGTGCCGCGGCGACGCTCAGTAATGCCCTGTCCCATAATCAGTCGCTCGTAGGCGATTGCCGTTTGGAACGACCCCCAGCCCTCGTTGAGCTTACCGATTATGAAGCGCTCGGGCACCGTCGCATTCTCGATGAAAATCTCGTTGAACTCGGACTCGCCCGTAATTTGATTAATCGGGCGAATCTCAACCCCCTGCTGTTTCATGGGAAACAGAAAAAACGTAATTCCGCGGTGCTTGGGGACATCCCAATCCGTGCGAGCCAACAGCATTCCGTATTCGGCTTCTGCTGCATTCGACGTCCAAACCTTTTGACCGTTAATAATAAATCGCTCGCCCTCTCGTTCTGCTCTGGTGCGAATGCCCGCAAGATCAGATCCCGCGTTTGGCTCGGAATAAAGCAAGCAGCAGATCGGACCCGTTAGAAGCTGGGGGAGCATCTCGCGTTTCAGCGCGTCGCTGCCGGCTTTGAATACGGTGATTGCCCCGAGATGATAACGATCCAGCCCCGCCCCCGGTGCTTTGCGCTCGGCAAAGGCTCTTTCTATGGCTTTGCACTGGGCAGGCTTCATTCCTAGGCCAAACCACTCCTCAGGCCAAGAGGGTACCGCCAGGCCCGCATCGAGCACCTTTTGACGCCACAGTTGTTTGTTCCCGTCGGGATCGTCAAGCGGTCGACGATGTTGAGTGTCCCAATGAGCATCTAGCCAGTCGAGTACGGCAGTGCTTAGTGTCTCTGGCGAGGCATCAAGATCAAAGTCGCTCATGCCGCGGCCTCCCAAGCACTAAGGTAGGCTTCCCGGTGCGTATCGGAGTCACCAAACATAGAGAGCGTTGCCCGGGCGCGCCGCCAGTAGAGGTGCGCGACGTGCTCCTGTGTATAAGCAATACCGCCATGCAACTGTATCGCCTGCGCCGAAACATCGCGAAAAGCGTCATTACAGAGAAATCCTGCTAACGCCACAAATTGAGCAGTTTGAGGCGCTTTCGATGCGAGCGCCTTCGCGGCAGCCTGCGAGGCGCTGGTGGCAGATTCCAACTCCAGAAAGAGATCTGCTGCGATATGCTTGAGTGCCTGAAACGAACCGATGGGGCGACCGAACTGGTATCGGGTCTGGAGATAGTCGACGGTCACCTCGAATATGGCGCGCGCTGCCCCAGTCTGCTGGGCCGACAGTGCGACGATACCCTGCCACCTTGCCTGCTCAAGATCTTCGTTGCGCCATCCCGTCAGTTCGATAAAGGGGACATTAGCCAGGCTGACTTTTGCTGGCCTGAGCGCGGGATCATTGGCCGTTTGATTTTCGATGGTGTAGTCCTGATCGCTGGATATCAGAAGGCATCGTGTTTGGTTACCTGAGTAAAGCGCCAGCAACAAAAAGTCGGCGGAGGCCCCATGCATCACGAGTGATACCTCGCCCGACATCGTCCCATCTGCCTTTATCGCGAAACGACAATCAGGGTCTCGAAAGGGAACAATGTCCGCATTACCACCGATGGCAATGGTGGCGGTGCCCTGAGCGATGCGAGTGAGTATTTTTCGGCTTTCATCACTCATGTCACTGGCTTCGAGCAGCGCGGGCGCGATAACGCAGGTCTCTATATATGGCAACGGTAACAGCGAGCGGCCGAGCGCCTCTGCGACCATCGCAGTGTCAATAGCACTGCCACCGATACCGCCAAAGTCTTCGCTGATGGCGATGCCGAGCAGTCCCATCTCGGCCATCTTTTGCCATACCGCGTGGTCATAGCCGAGGTCGCTCTGCATCCCTCTGCGCAGGGTGTCTTCGCCCGCTTCCGCTCGCAGGAACCGCACCAGCTCCTCCTGAATGGCTGTTCGTTCTGATTCTTGGATCGCGCTCATGACTCTCCTACTGTCAGTCCCCACTGGCATATTTGCTTGCCGTGATAGCCAGACCTCAGTGTGGGTCTCCTAGCAAGTGACGGTTTTTAACATAGACCTGACATTAATTGAGCCGCCACTCCGAAGGACGGAAAGAGCACGCAGCTTACTAGTAGTCCATTGTTATTTAACGCTTTGAAGTTGGTCGGTGTGAGAGGATTTGAACCTCCGACCCCTTCCTCCCGAAGGAAGTGCGCTACCAGGCTGCGCCACACACCGAAGCATGCACGATATCAAACTGAAAAATAGCGTGCACCGATTTTAGCGAGGTCAGTAAATACCCGCCCACTGCGCAATACCTTGGCTGAGCAAGCTAAAACCTGTCACCACTGCGATCAGGACAATGATCAAAAAAACAGGGCGAAACGGTCTTCGCTCAACCGAATTGACACCACGCGCCAAAAAACCATCTACCCGGCTCTGGTCTTCCTGAGACAGCGGTTGCGAAGCTGTCTCATCACTGGGTTGGTTTGCATCGGACATATCAAAGAGCGGCTTGAATCGAGATTCCTCACTCTAAACCTTGGCGCATCCAAGACCAAGTATTTCTCATCAGCGCCCCGTTTTGACTGCGCATAACGCACGAGGATGTTCTCTCGCTAGTCTCGGTGGGGCACGGTGAGCAACAACGAACTGAGGGCCCGCTTTCAACGATATGACCGCTACAAACCGCCCGTCAATCAAGACAATAAACGGTGGCGCACTCGGCACGCCTGTCTGCTCGACGCACATGAAGCTTTGCCATTACAGCCATCGGATTCTACAAGCTGCCTTAGGACACACGGCCAAGGCCATTCAATGGCTTGTGCCCGCTGTTTGTGTCCTCTGTCGACAAACGCACCCCGCTACTGAGGCGATATGTGATGACTGTGATCAACGCTTACCGCGCAATCAAGCCCCCTGCCCCCGCTGTGCCCTGCCCTCCGCCGGCATGACCTCGACAACCACCCTCAATTGCTGCACGTGCTGTCTGCAGCACCCGCTTAATTTCTCTCAGACACGCGCACCATTTTTAATGCAAGGGGGCATCAGAGACCTTATTCATCTGTGGAAATTTCAGTATCAGCCCCAGCTGTCTCCCTTACTCGCGTCGTTGTTTATACGGGAGGCCTTTACCCCCACGGACTTACCGCGCTCCTCAGTATTAATACCGATACCCACTCAGTGGCGTCGTCAGCTACATCGCGGCTTTGACCACACCAGAGTCCTGGCACAAGCAATCGCTGCAACACACCCTCACTCGTTAACGGTCAAACCTTGGTTACGTCACACCCGTTCTGGTGCCACTCAGCACCGTCTCAGCCGTTTAGCTCGCTGGCGCAACCAACATGAGCGTTTCGCGGTCAGTGCAAAGATTCAGGGCTGTCGCGTGGTGTTACTCGACGATGTTATGACCACAGGTGCCACGGTTAGCGCGGCAGCCGAAACCTGCCTCGAAGCCGGCGCCAAACAGGTCACGGTATGGTGTTTGGCGCGAACGCCCGAACCGGGCTCCCCCCTTACGCGGTACCATGGCGGCCTGTGCAATGGGGAGACCCATCATGAACCATCCCTACGAAAGCCTAACGCCCGATAACGTCATTAGTTGTGTGGAGTCCATCGGATTGCTCGGCGACCTCCGCATCTTGGCACTCAACAGTTACGAAAACCGCGTCTATCAATTTGGGGTGGAGGATGCCGAACCAGTCATAGCTAAATTTTATCGCCCCGGACGCTGGAGCCGTGCACAGATCCAAGAAGAGCATGACTTTACTCACGAACTCACTGCAGCAGAGCTCTCAGTTGTGGCGCCCATGAGTATCAATGGGCAAACCTTGCATGAAGCGGGGGGGTACCTCATCGCCATCTTTCCTCGTCGTGGTGGTCATGCTCCAGAACTCGATAATGCCGACCATCTTTTGGGTCTGGGCCGCACTCTAGGGCGGATGCACGGGGTGGGACGCGCTAAAGGTTTTGACGAACGCATCGACTACTCGCTGCAGCGGTGGTTAGTCGAGCCAATTCGTTACCTTGCAGAAAACTGGATACCCGACGAGCTACAGCCCGCCTGGAATACTTTGGGCAAGGATCTGATCGAGCGCGCCAGCGCGCTGATGAACGATTACGATCCCCAACAGGGTATTCGCCTGCATGGCGACTGCCACGTGGGCAATATTTTGTGGCGCGACGACACGCCGCACTTTGTCGACCTAGATGATTGCGTGACAGGCCCTGCTATTCAGGATCTCTGGATGTTTTTATCGGGCGACCGCAACCAACGCGAACGCCAGCTGTCGGAGCTCATTGCAGGCTATGAGGAATTTCAGGATTTCGATGCGCGCGAGGTGAAGTGGATCGAAGCACTGCGCACCGCACGCATGGTCTACTATAGCGCCTGGTTGGCACGACGCTGGGATGACCCTGCTTTTCCTGCGGCTTTTCCTTGGTTTGGCCAACAACGGTATTGGGCTGATCAAATTCTCGCACTCAGAGAGCAGTTATCGCTATTGGAAGAGGCTCCGCTAAGGCTTTTATGACTCAGCGCTCGCGCCGGGCCCGCGGATACAGCAGCGTCCAAAACCAAGTCCAAAACGTATTTTTATTCAGCACATAGTGGTCCAACTCTTTGAATTGTTGTGCCGTTTTAGCGGGGTCTGCGTACAGATCGGAGCGGGTATAACGCTCGACATCGGGGTCGAGTGCCTTGATCACCTTAGCGGGATTACCCGCCACGACGACATTAGCAGGCACATCGCTGGTCACGACGGCCTGGGCCGCGACGATACTATTATCGCCAATCGTCACCCCTTTTAAAACGGTGGCATGGTCGCCCACCCACACATTGGCACCCAGATACACCGGAGTGGCTTCGTCGGCGCGATCGATACGGTCATACAAGCCATGCCAATCTGAGTCAGTGATATAAGCGCCATTGGCGAGCATGCACCCATCGCCCAAGGTAATACTATCGCTGGCGCTAATGCGAGACCCCGGACTCATGAGACAAGCATTGCCTAGGGTAATCTGACCCTCACCGGGGGCGCGACCCCAGACACCAATCTGCACTCGCTGACTGGCGGTGTTGATCGCGGTAAACGAATGTCCAATGGCGATATTGGGTCCTGAGATATCCACGTACCAAGGCGACATGATGTTGGCGTAGGCCCCTAGTTGAACGCATCGAGGCCTGACAAACCAATCGATCCACCCGTCTCGCATCACAAGATAAGCCCGTTTAACCCAGTAAGGGCGGAGATCCTCTCGCACCGATGTCGTCCTTATCCGTAAAAAATGTCACAGCGCGGTATGATGGCAAGGTGAATTCAACTGCGCAAACACAACTGTCCGACACCACGCCTGCGGTCATCCAGACCCAGCAGGCGTCACCCCACTCAGATCTAGAGCGCATTGTGCGCCATCACCTTGCGCACCCATGGCAAAAACCATGTCCAAGTCATACGCAGCAAGCTTTTGAACAACTGCAAACACGCTATCAAAATGACCCCCGGCCCCTCATCTTAGATTCCTACTGCGGAACCGGCATGAGTACTGCGGTGCTAGCCACTCAGCACCCCGAGGCTCTCGTGGTCGGCATTGATCAATCGGCATCTCGATTAGCCAAGCATCAAGTGCTGGGTCACCAGAATTATCTTCTCTTACAAGCCGAGGCGGAATCCTTTTGGCGCTGCTTGGTTGAGGCAGAGATGCCATTAGTCGCCCATTGGATGCTGTATCCAAATCCTTGGCCCAAGGCCTCCCAGTTTAGGCGCCGGGTTCATGGTCACGGTGCTTTCCCCCTACTGGCCCAACTCGGTGGCCAGCTAGAAATGCGCAGCAATTGGCAGGTGTACGCAACGGAATTTGCACAAGCAGCCGATTTGATCGGGTTATCAGGCACCTTAGAAACCTTTACGCCCGATCCACCGCAGACCTTGTTTGAACGCAAATATCATGAGCGCGGGCATGTGCTTTGGCGTTTCCAAGGGTCATTCTCCCGCTAGTATCCGGTTAAAACCTGATATACGCTCCGCTTTCGCTACACTTATCAGCACTGTGGGTAAGCCCTGTGCGACAGAGCGTCAGATCATGACTGCAACACAACGCGACAATATTAAGCAGATTGAGCAGGGCGACCCCATCTGGGCGCGCATTCGTCGAGAAACACGCGAGACTGCCGCGGCAGAGCCCATTTTGGCCAGCTTCCTGCACGCGACGATTCTCAATCACGATGAACTAGAGTGTGCTCTAAGCTTTCATCTTGCAAACTTACTGGGCAGCCCCACCGCACCGGCGATGATGCTTCGTGAGGTAATTT
>CAJWWJ010000125.1 GCA_913048575.1 uncultured Halieaceae bacterium | reverse complement strand
CTCCCCTTTCGCCACTAAGCGTGGCGCCCCTTCACCGGTATAACTGAGCGCCGCCGACTTGCTTGTGAAACGATCCGTCATGCGCGCACATCCAAGGGTTTAGCCGCCCCACTTTGACTCGCCATATCCGGGGAATGCATGACACTGAGCCTGTGCAGCGCCAGTCCCCTTGATTCAAGCCCGGCAGTCAGCCCGGGTTTGGCCTGCAGAAACATTTCAAGTGTGCTGCGCTCAGTGGATACCACATGGAGAGATAACTGGCTTGCTAGCAACTTCAGCGTAATTTCTGTCTCGCCTAGTCCCGGCAAATCGAGGTTCAACTTAGCTCGCCATGTCGTGTCATCTGTTTCATCCTGTGGCCCCGCACTCCCTTCATCCTTCGAGAGCTCCAGATCTAAACTGTGGAGACTGTCACCCAGCCGAAATGGGATATCGAAAAGCCATTGCTGTGACAACTGATTGTCTTCCGCCGGAAGTGACCCCAATTGATTCTGCGAGACTGCCTGGAGATTTTTATCCAGCGTCGATTTCAGCAGTGCTAGCGCCTCTATCCCAGCCCCCTCATCGGCCGACTGCTCGCCCTCCTGATTTCCTGCCGATGACACTTTGGCCATCATTTTAAGCAGTTGCCCTTTGAGATCACTTGCCGCAATGCGCATCAGATCGGGATGTCCACTCGCCAATAATTTCTCGTGGAATGTCCCGTTGGTCAGGACCGCACGCATCAAGGCCTCCGGGTTGGTGAGCTGAGGCGCATTCAATACGTGAGCCTGAAGTTGCCTGACCATAGTGCGGTCGATGCCGCTGGCGCTCAGCGCACCGCTCTGTAAGCCCCCTAGTAAGGCCAATAGCTGGGGGATTCCGACGCGGCCAGAGGGGGTAGCGGAGATTTGCCGATGAGCTCGGTTGGCCTCAGACAAAACCTCTGCCGCCGCAACATTAGGGAGAGGCGCATGACTTAGCAGTCGAAAGGTGATGTTGGGTTGCACTTGCTTAACTTCAAGCAGCAGGCGCGCACCGGGCTGAAGCGGAATATCGGTAGAGGCGGTGACTCGCTCGGCACCCACTTTTAACACCATTTCCCCTGATGGCAACCTGTCGGCGACCACAGCATTCAACACTTGGCCCACCTGCGGCGTGCGAAGCCATAGTCCAAAATTCTTCTGCTCAACCCTAGCCGGGGTTAAAGAAATTTGGAGCTCTTCCACAGCAACCCTTTATTTATTCGTTAAACATCGGTAGCGTGTCCGGTGCGCGAGATATCTCTATCGGAGATCGTCGTCTCTCCGAGGCGCAATCAACATCGCCACACTCAGGAGCCTTTGAATCAGGCTCTATAAAAGACTTTGGGGTAAATTTATGGATTTTGCAACGCTCATAGGCATGTTGGCAGCAGTTGGCGTTGTCGCCTATGCCATCTTCTCGGCCGAAGGCGCGGAGATATTCCTCAACACTCAAAGCATCCTCATTGTGGTCTTTGGTACCGCTTTCGTAGTAATGATGAAATTTACATTTAGACAGTGGCTTGGCGCATTTGGAGCGGCCGGAACCGCATTTCGCAGTCAATCAGACAATCCCGACGAGTTGATCTCTCAAATGGTCGAATTATCGGGAAAGGCGAGAAAGGAAGGCATGCTGGCGCTTGAAAACGTAGAGATCGAGTACGCGTTCCTCAAGCAAGGTGTGCGAATGCTCATCGACGGTTCCAGCAGGGAAGTTGTCAGCGAAGTGCTTTACAAGGATCGACAACAATTTCTCGACAGGCAGACATGGGGCACCAAGGTGTGGGGTGCATGGGGTGAAGTCGCTCCAGCCATGGGTATGATTGGCACATTGGTCGGCCTCGTACAAATGCTCGTGGACCTGAGCGACCCCAAAGCGATCGGCCCCGCCATGGCCGTGGCACTGCTAACAACACTCTATGGATCGCTCATTGCCAATGTGATTGCACTCCCCTTATGCGATAAGTTGACTTTGAGGAAAGCCACCGAAGGGCGACTCATGGCCATGTGTATCGACGGCGTGCTGGGCATTCAGGGCGGTCAAAACCCTCGCGTTCTAGAGTCCATGCTCAAAACTTATGTCGATCCGAAAAAGCGCGCAGCAGACGATAAGGAAGACTGAGCGTGTCGATCGACCTACAACTGGTTGACGAAGGAGAGGGAGACGAGGATAAGCCCAGCGCCCCGCTTTGGATGGCCACCTTTGCGGACCTGATGTCACTGCTGGTTTGCTTCTTTGTACTGATCATTTCGATGTCAGAAATTGATGTCATTCGCTACAAAAAAGTGGCTGGATCTATGAAAGATGCCTTTGGCGTTCAGCAAGACATCGTGACCTACGATATTCCAAAAGGCACCAGTATCATCGCGCTGGAATTTTCCCCCGGAAAACCCGAACCCACTATTCGAAAAATCATCCAGCAGGATACAGTCGACCCGAGCAAACCCTCACTGCGAATCGGCAACCCCGATAACCCGATTGATGTGCAGCCCGAGACGCTGTTGAAAATGCTCGAAGAAGAGGAGCAGCGTCAAGAGCAGAGACAGCAGACAGAGAAAGACGCCTCGGTGCTCACTGAGTTGCTCGAAGAAGAAATCAATGAAGGTAAAATCGATGTGGAGACCGATGGCCCTACCATCATCATTAAAATTCGAGAGAAAGGGTCATTTAAATCTGGCGCTGCCGACCTGGACCCGGGATTTCTTCCCACGTTGGCCACGATCGGCAACGCATTAGGAGAAATTTCAGGGGAAATTGTTGTGGAAGGTCACACCGACAACATCCCTATTAACAGCGTCAAGTATCCGTCAAATTTTGCTTTGTCGGCAGGGAGAGCGCTTTCAGTCACCAGCATTTTTCTGGATGACCCCAACATCGATCTTGAACGGCTGAGTTTACGAGGTTATGGCGAGGTCCAGCCCGAGGATACGAACGCGACTCGCGCGGGAAGGGCGAGAAATCGCCGAGTAGAAATCAAAATCAACCAATCGGATGAAGAGAGCAACGCCCCGGTTGAAGAAAAAGAACAGAGCGCAGCAGATCTAGGCGGGCAATAAGACCGCGCGGTGCAGCCACAGATTTGGGCGCGACAAATCCCAAGCAATGAGTGCAACGTGAGCCACCAGTCAATTTATGATGCCGGGAGCGCTCCTCAGCCAACCGCCAGCCCTAATACTCTCGTAGATACCCTCAGTAGATACGCTAATCGAACGCTGTCAGCAGATACCCCTGGGACATACTCTCAAGATACTTTCAGCAGATACTCTCAGCCGATACTACGCAACCACTGCCTGTCCCAGCTGCGAGCGCAATCGTGCCAAAGCCTGCCCATGCAGTTGAGACACTCGCCCCTCTGTCACCTCAAGCACAGCGGCGATCTCGCGGATATTCAGCTCCTCGACGTAGTACAGCGACATCATGAGTCGCTCTCTTTCCGGGAGCTTCTCAATGCCACTGCGCAGCAAATCACGCAGTTCTTCCTCACTGTTTTGTGCCTCGGGCTCTGCTACTGATACGGGCAGCTCTTCACTGTCCGTGCCCGCGTCCAAGTACACCAATCTCGCTGAAGAAAGCTTTGCGGTGAGCTGCTGATACTCCTCGATAGACACCCCCATCTCTTCGGCCACCTCGTGGTCCTGGGGCGGTTTTCCCTGGCGTGCCTCCACCTTGGCGATCGCACGCGACACTTCTCCCAGTTGCGTTTGAACCGATCTGGGAAGCCAGTCATTCCGGCGCAGCTCATCCAAAATACCGCCACGGATGCGGATCGAAGCATAGGTTTGAAAAGTAGCGCCTTGTTGTGGGTCGTAAGACTGACAGGCATTGAGAAGCCCAATCAGGCCCGCCTGCATCAAGTCATCCAGCTCAATAAAATCAGGTAGCTTCATGCGAATCCGCAACGCAATGCTCTTAACGAGCGGAAGCAAGTCTTCCACCACCTTTGAAGGATCTCGCAGAGAAACGTCTTCATATCGAGTAGGCTGACTCATCTCAGGCCTAGCTCATATCGTTTTTTTGGAAGAGGGCCGCAAAACCATCCGTTTCGAAATCAAGATTGAAGCGTTCCTCCAAACTCGCTGCGATATCTCGTATTGCCACAGAGGCTTGTGTCCTCGGATAAAGACTGACTACCGGCGTTCTTTCCCTGAGCGACTCCAGCATTCGATGATCCGTGGGCACCGCGCCAAGGTAACTAAGATTCACATCGAGAAACTGGTCGGTGGCATTTAAAAGCTTCTTGTATACCTGAAGTCCGTGAGCACTGCCTTTTACTTTGTTTGCCACGATCTGAAATCGTCTGACTTTGCGCTCAGAGGCGCTCACCTTGATGAGGGCATAGGCGTCTGTCAGAGAGGTCGGCTCGTCGCAAACCACCACTATCACGTGATTGGCCCCGGAAAGGAATGAAATCACATCTTGTCCAATTCCCGCAGCCGTATCGAGCAGCACCAGATCATATCGCTCACTGAGTGCCGTAAACGCCAGCCCCATCTCCAGGCGCTCCGCAGCGGATAGCTCTAACATTCGCGCTATTCCAGAGGCGGCGGGGATGACCCCTACCCCTTGAGGGCCCTCGATAACAATCTCGTCTAGCGTTCGCTCGCCCGCTAATACGTGTTGTAGATCGTACTGAGGTTTGAGTCCCAGTGTGATGTCCACATTGGCCAAACCCAGATCGGCATCGCAGACTAAAACCTTCTTTCCTCTACCCGCCAACGCCACGGCAAGGTTGACCGTCAGACTGGTTTTGCCGACGCCTCCCTTTCCGCTTGATACTGCGACCACATTACCGGGCATATTTTGCTAACCGTTTGTTAAGCATAGACTTTAGCGTTCGCCGGGGCATATTTGCTCCGCCCGATCGACTGGCTCACCTGACGCTCGTTCATGAGTGCCAACGCGCGATCTACGAATACTACCGGATCCGTATTGAGCGGCACAATGTCGGGGTCTCGATTGTCGACCAACAAGCTCAACGGCAAACGTCGCTTGATCAGAGTGTCGATCACGCCTCCCAAACTGACCGCCTCATCCACCTTGGTGATAATAGCACCATCAAGGCGTGTGGCCCCCACACGCCGCAACAGCTCACGGGTTGTCCCCATTTGCGCAGCGGCAGAAATGACCAGCATGATGCGAATGGGCGGGATCTGCTCCGTCAGCCACTCTAGCTGCTTTGCCATATCCGGATCACGAAATGACAGCCCAGAGGTGTCGATAAAAATACGCTCCTTGCCACGCAGTGCTGCGATCGACTCGGACAAGGATGATTTATCGGTAGCACTCCGAGTTTCAATACCCGCCGGTACTCGATGGTCTGCCAGCTGACCGACCTCGACAGAGGCCCCATTGGTCAGCGCAATCACGCCAACCGCTTGCTCACCGAACTCGTTAGCGGCCTGCCGGGCCAACTTGACTACGCAGGTGGTTTTACCCGAACCGGTCGCACCCACACAGGCGACCAGTTTGCTCTTCTTGACCGAGTCCATCTCCATCAGATGCAGACAGCTGGTCAACAGTTGAATCGACGAGTCCCACTGCTGCTCGAGCGGGCCGTCGTCGCGCACATTGTCGCTGATCCAGCCACCCAAGCTCTTAGACAGACCCAGGGCAGCGAGGCGCTGACCCACGGTGGCTTGTATGGCAGGCACATTGGCAGAATCCTGCCAGCTGCGCTTGGCTAACAACTGCTCCAGCGTGTCTCGCAAGCTGGTGAGCTCGTTCTGCAGGTGTTGGTCGCGAATATCGTTACGCCTTGCCCCGCGGCCAGAGGCCGGCTCTGGTGTCCAGTCTGGCTGGTTAAGGTCGGTTGTGGCGGTGATCTCGATCCGGTCACCCACTCGTCGATTACGCAAAATAATCGCGTCCTCGCCAAGCTGATCCTTCACCTGCATGAGGGCGCCACGGCTATTTTTTGCTACGAACGTTGAGACTCTCATCGATCTACTCCCTTTCTAAAAACTATTTGTCCGCGATCGCGGCGTTGTTGCTCGCCCCGCCCACGGTGGAAATGACTTTGACCTTTTTATCTGCGGGTACTTCTTCATAGGCGAGGATGTAAAAATTCGCCATGCGGCCTCTTAACAGGCGCGACAGGAAGGAACGAATGTTGCTGGCGACCAGTAAGACAGGGGTCGTGCCAGCGGCTTCCATCGTCCCGCAAACCGAGCCCACCTGCTCGATCATGCCGTCAATCAGGGTGGGCTCAATGCCCCCTCCATCACTCGCGACCGCTTGCATGAGCATC
>CAJWWJ010000124.1 GCA_913048575.1 uncultured Halieaceae bacterium | reverse complement strand
GTCCCTAACAGTGGCAATACCCCGCAGCCGCAACGTATCGATGACTTCTTCTACCAGTAATTCAGGTGCTGAAGCACCGGCAGTCACTCCCACGGCTCGCGCATCGTCCAGCCAAGTAGGATCGATCATGCTGGCATCATCGATCAAATAGGCGCTGGCGCCGCAACGCTCAGCTAATTCTCGCAATCGATTCGAGTTAGAGCTGTTAGTCGAACCCACTACCAACACAAGGTCCACCGCTTCGGCGAGCGATTTGACCGCATCCTGACGGTTCTGAGTGGCATAACAGATATCGTCTTTTCGGGGTCCTTGAATATCAGTGAAGCGCGCGCGCAGCGCATCAATCACTTTGGCCGTGTCATCAACTGACAAGGTCGTTTGTGTCACATAAGTCAGTGCACTGGGGTCGCGAACTGCCAATGTTGCCACTTGCGCTTCGTCCTCAACCAAGTAGATCGCACCCCCATGGGAGGTATCGTAACGGCCCATAGTGCCTTCAACCTCCGGATGACCCGCATGACCAATTAAGATGCATTCCCGCCCTGCCCGACTGAAGGCGGTGACTTCGACATGCACCTTGGTCACCAACGGGCACGTGGCATCGAACACCTTTAGCCCTCGCCCATCGGCCTCATCTTGCACCGCTCGAGAGACGCCGTGCGCACTAAAAATGACAATCGCATCATCGGGCACCTCAGCCAATTCATCGACAAAGATGGCACCGCGATCACGAAGATCATCCACAACATGACGGTTATGAACCACCTCATGACGGACATACACAGGGCGACCAAACACCTCGAGGGCCCGATTAACAATGTCTATTGCTCGGTCCACTCCCGCGCAAAATCCGCGCGGATTAGCGAGTACGATATCCATCAATGCAGTTCCGCTGGCTCCACTTGCGCAATGCGCACCTTAAAATTGATCGTCCTTCCCGATAAGGGATGATTGAAGTCCACTTTGACCGTTTCTTCATCCACTTCAGAGACCATACCGGGCACTTCACCGCCCGCCGCGTCTGCAAACGAAAACAGCATGCCGGGGGCTAGGGATTCTTCGTCAAAATCACGGCGCGGCAAGGACTGAACGTTATCGTCCTGAGGCTCGCCAAAACCCTCCGCCGGCGGAATCCGAAACTCCGCTTCATCACCCGGTCGCATACCCAGCAAACGCCGCTCAAAACCGGGCAATAAGGAGCCGTCACCCATGACAAAGCTCACTGGGTCAGCGCCAAAGTTCGAGTCAACTTCCTCGCCGTTTTCAAGAGATAGCGAAAAATTTAAGGTCACGCGTGTGTTGCTTTCAATCTCAATATTCATGGCATCAGGATACGGGGGGTTTCTCAATTGGGGAAGCCTTTCCCGCTAGCATAATAATGAGCCAGCAACTCGCTCCAGCTGTAATGGCAGCGTCGGCAAGGTTAAAAGCAGGCCAAAACCACTCCTCATAGTGAAGAGAAATAAAGTCCACCACATGCCCTTGCGCCACCCGATCAATCAAATTCCCCACACCGCCGCCGAGAATGAGACCCAATGGCACGGTCAATATGCGGTCGGCAGGTGCCAAGCGCCATAACCACACCACAATAAACAAACTGACCAACAAGGCGATACCAGAGAGGAAGTAGCGCTGCCAGCCCCCTGCATCAGCCAAAAAACTGAAAGCGGCTCCCGTATTGTAAGTCAGCATCCAATCAAACCAACTCGTCACTGGTACGGGATAGCGATAACTGAGTTGGTCTACCGCAATCTGTTTGGTCCATTGATCGAGCGCCACCACCACTACCGCGATGGCCAGCCCCACCCAAGGTCGTTGCCACCGGGCACCCCACCCGGATTGATTAGGCAAACTGTCTTACCTCGCCAGGGCCTTCAATATTACTCACGCAACGACCGCAGAGCGTCGGGTGGGTTGCATGCTCGCCCACATCGGGACGGCGATGCCAACACCGCTCGCACTTATCACTACTCGCCGGTTCGGCAACAATTCGTAGGGCCAACCCGTCTGCTTCCATCGCGGTTTGCGGGGCCGATCCCCAATCCGCGACGGTGACCTCTGAGGTAATCAACACAAAGCGCAGTTCGTCCCCTAAGGCCCGGAGCTGCTCTGCCAATGCGGTGTCGGCGTAGAGGGTCACAGACGCATCGAGGGAACCGCGCAACACACCCTCTGCTCTCTGAAGTTCTAGGGCTTTGTTGACCTGCTGCCGCACGCTCATCATCTGATTCCAAAACGCACTATCCAGCACATTATTCCCGGCACTCTCGCTAGCCGGCCTGGGCAAATGCTCGTACCACTCGGCTAAGAAGACTGACGACAAACGGTCACCGGGTACGTTCTCCCAAATTTCCTCTGCAGTAAAACTGAGGATCGGCGCAATCCAGCGACAGAGTGCTTCAGCAAGGTGATACAGGCTGGTTTGCGCAGAGCGACGAGCCATGGATTCGGCTCCCGTTGTGTATTGCCGGTCTTTAATAATGTCGAGGTAAAAGCCACCGAGTTCGCCACTGCAGAAATTATGGACCCTGTGGTACACGTGATGGAATTGATATTGCTCGTAAGCCGAGCAAATCTCGGCCTGCAGCTCATGAGCCTGCTCTAAAATCCAGCGATCGAGCGGCAACAATTGCTCAGTCGGCAGACAATCTCTCTCAGGGTCAAAACCGGCGAGATTAGCGAGTAAGAATCGCGCGGTGTTTCGTATTCGACGATAGGCATCTGCCGTTCGCTTAAAAATTTCGTCTGAGGCAGAAATTTCATTGCGGTAGTCTGCCGCCGACACCCAAAGGCGCAACACATCGGCTCCCAACTCCTGCATCGCTTTTCCTGCCGGAATGATATTGCCGAGTGATTTAGACATCTTGCGTCCATCACCGTCCACGGTAAAACCATGTGTTAGGACACTCCGATAAGGCGCCCCCTGATGGATCGCCACACCCGTCAGTAACGAGGATTGAAACCACCCTCGGTGTTGGTCAGAGCCTTCCAGATACAAATCTGCTGGCCAATCCAACGTGTCTCGCTGCCGCAGAACACAGTCATGGGTGACGCCTGAGTCAAACCAAACATCCAAGGTGTCCGTCACCTTTTCATATTGGTCAGCATCGGCCTGCAACAACTCGGCGGGATCCAAATCAAACCACGCATCAATGCCACCTTGCTCAATCAATTCGGCAACCGATGCCATAAGTGCCAAGGTATTGGGATGTATTTCTCCGGTCACCTTGTGGATGAACAAGGTAATCGGAACGCCCCAGGTCCTCTGACGGGAGATACACCAGTCCGGCCGATCAGCCAACATACTGTCGATGCGGGCACGACCCCAATCCGGTATCCATTGCACGCCTTCCACCGCCGCCTGTGCGGCAGAGAGCAACCCATTCCCCATCATGCTGATAAACCATTGCGGCGTTGCACGAAAAATTATGGGGGTCTTGTGGCGCCAGCAGTGAGGGTAGCTGTGCTCGAACGGTTCGTGACACAACAAGCGTTGACGATCCGCTAAGGCGGCAACAATATCGTCGTTTGCTTTAAAAATATGCTGTCCGGCAAACACCGGTGTTCCCGGGTGATACACCCCGTTGCCGCCCACTGGGTTGTAAACCTCCAAGTCATAACGGCGGCCCATTTCAAAATCTTCCTGGCCATGAGCGGGCGCCGTATGCACGCACCCCGTGCCTGCGTCGGTTGTGACGTGCTCTCCCAATACGATGGGTACTGGCTGATCATCAAACGGCGGTAACAACAGCAGCCCCTCTAGGTCCGCTCCCTTAGCACGCCCCAGCACACTAACCTCATCAACGCCAAAACGTTGTGCGCAGGTTTCCGCTAAGGCTTCAGCCACTAATACACCGCGTCCGGCTACCCCCAACAGCACGTAATCAAGTGCCGCGGATAACGCCACGCCGCGATTAGCGGGCAGGGTCCAAGGCGTTGTCGTCCAAATCACCACGCCACTCGCGTGGTCAGCAGCGCAATCAAGCCGTTTACCGGCCTCCTCCACGTCGACAAAAGGAAACAGTACATCGACCGCCGACGATTGCTTATCGCGATACTCCACCTCTGCCTCAGCAAGCGCTGATCCGCAATCGAGACACCAGTGAACCGGCTTGAAGCCCCGCTGCAAATGCCCCTGCTCAACAATATTGGCTAACGCGCGAACCACATTAGCCTCAAATGCGGAGTCCATGGTGAGATAGGGGTTTTGCCAGTCTCCCAATACCCCCATGCGCATGAAATCGGTCTTTTGTGCCTCTACTTGCTTACGAGCGTAGTCACGGCAGTGCTGTCTGAACTCGCCAGGAGAAACCTTGTGGCCGGGTTTACCCACCTTTTTTTCAACATTGAGCTCAATCGGTAAGCCGTGGCAATCCCAGCCCGGCACATAGGGCGCATTAAAGCCCGACAAGGTTTTTGATTTGATAATGATGTCTTTCAGAATCTTATTGATCGCATGTCCTACATGGAGCTGACCGTTAGCGTAGGGCGGGCCATCGTGCAGGATGAAAGTTGGTTTATCTTTGCTCGCTTGCCGGATCTGACCATACAGGTCCATGGCTTCCCACGCCTTGAGCCGATCCGGCTCACGCTGAGCCAGATTAGCCTTCATAGGAAAGTCAGTCTGCGGCAGGTTTAGTGTCGCCTTGTAATCACTCATACTTCATCCGTGGGCGTTTAGCCACGCGCTCGCGTTAGCTTTATCTGCCTTGATACCGGCCTTAAGGGCCTCTAACGAGGGGAACTTCTGCTCCTCTCGCAACTTATGTCGAAAACGTACCGTTAATCTCTCACCGTAAAGATCCGGTGAGCCCTGCAAGACATGCACCTCGAGGGTTGCTTCCAAACGCTCACCAAGGGTGGGTCTGACGCCCACGTTGGCCACGCCCTGCGCGCCCTCGAGGCCCCCTCCCCAAACGCTGACAGCATAAACGCCGTGCAGCGGTGATCGAATTCTATGCAGGGCGATGTTAGCGGTTGGCGCGTCTAACTGTCGGCCCAGCTTCTGTCCATGCTGCACTCTACCCGCCAGTTCAAAAGGCCTTCCCAATAACCTCGCCGCGTCATCGAAGTCGCCCGCATCCAACGCCGCACGAATCCGGGTACTGCTGACCCGCTCTCCCGCTGCTTCCAGCGTGGCGGTCGGGGCCACAGCATAGCCAAATTCGTCCGCCAGCGCGCGGACATATTCCAAGTCACCCTCTCGCTGATTACCGAAATGGAAATCATCTCCAAACGCCAGATACTGGGCACCCAACCCGTCTACAAAAATTTGCTCGACAAACTGTCGGGCCGTGAGTTGCCTGAGGCGTTCGTTGAAAGGCAGACATAACACGCGGTCGACGCCACAGGCCTCCAGTAGTGGCCACTTGTCGCGCAACGTGGTGATACGAGGGGGGGCTACCAAAGGCGTTAAATACTCCCGCGGTAGCGGCTCGAAGGTGACCACAGCGGTGGGGATCTCCAATAGCTGAGCCTGTCGCTTGAGATGCGCAAGTACCGCTTGATGCCCCAAATGGACACCGTCAAAGGCACCAATCGTCACCGCGCAACCACGATGTTGCGACCGTAGATTATGTTGACCGCGAATGAGCTGCATCACCGGCTCGGTTCCCGCTTCGTAAAAGAGAGCAGTATACCGCTCAGCGCCCCTCGGATCAGCCAGAGACACGTCTTAGTCAAGCCGCTCTCGGGCTCAGCGTTTGAGATGATCGATCCGGCCACCCAAAATCCATAAGCTGGCCAGAAATGCTGCTAAACCCGCCAGGCACAGCATCGCCATCGCGATCCCTCGCTCCCACCACAGCCACTCTGTCCATATCACCATCTCGGGTGTTATCTGGAGTAATAACACACTCATTACCGCAGCGGAGGCCATAATTTTGATGAGCCATTGCTTAGCTGAAGCCTCGAGTACGAGAATCCCTGCTCGGTGTAAGCCGCGATAAAGCAGCGTTGCGTTGAACCACGCAGCCACGCTGGTCGCCAGTGCCAGACCCACGTGACCCATCTCGAACCACCACATCAGAGGAAAAACAAACAGCATATTGAGCACCATATTGGTGACCATTGCGATGATCCCAATTCGAACCGGTGTTTTCATATCTTCGCGGGCATAGAATCCTGGCGCTAACACTTTGACCAACATAAACGCGCCCAAGCCGAGGGTATACGCTCGCAAACTTGCTGCTGCCATGAATCGATCGTCGGCACCAAAAGCGCCGTATTGAAACAGCGTCACTAATAATGGCTC
>CAJWWJ010000123.1 GCA_913048575.1 uncultured Halieaceae bacterium | reverse complement strand
TCTATTTTCAGACTCACTTCTTCCAGCGGCATCGTTCGTTCGGGCTGCACCGCGGCAATGAAAACATAATGCTGGCCGAAGGCCGAGGTAATCGGCCCGACCCAATCACCGGGCGCGGGGTCCAGTGCCGTTAGCTGCTCCGCAAACACCACACCAAACACTCGGCTCATTTGCTCGGCGCTTTGCAACCTAAAGTCATAGCCCGACAGAAACGGGGCACCCAGTGCTCTCGCCTGCTCGCTGCTCATCTGGTCAGCCTCTACCGCCGCGATGAGTTGAAGCATCTCGTCAGCACGTTCAACTGACAGAAAAACATGACTAAAACTGTAAAGTGGGGGCTCCAACCAACTATTGATGTCGCGCTGATAACGCGCAGCAATCTCATCTGGTGTGGGCGGTGCACTGCGCGCCGTCGCTACGATGAGTCGCTCCATGATCTGAACGAGCCGTCTGCGAATGACTTCATCGGTTAACGGCAAGCGCAGGGCATAGCCTTGCTCGACCAGCGTGGCATCGTCAGCCTGAGTATCCGCATCTAAAAACCGCATATTACGGATGATCCGTTGCTCAATCGCCGCATCGCGGTACTGCAAACCCCGTTGAAGCGCCTCTCGAAAAAGCAGCTCATCACGCAACTCAGCATCAATAAATCTAGAGAGCACAGTAGGGCTAATGTCATCGCGACTGAATTGGCTGTAGTTCTCGATCATTGCCTTCAGCCGCGCTGCATTGGGCGGTCCCAGTATCGGTTTGGGCACAGGGAAGGCCCAGCGGCCCGCCGTAAACAGAAATAAACCCAGCACTAGAAAGTGCAGCCAAGGTTTTTTCAACATGGTGAGTGCGCTATCCCTAAAACGTGGTCGGCAATTTAAAAGTAGCTGACAAAAGTATCAAGCGACTCTACAGGATGCAGTTTCTGCGGCCCTTCCCGGGTGCCCAAATACAGAAAACCAATCACCTGATCATCCACTGCGCCCCCTAACGATTCAATCACTGATGGATCGGTCGCATAGCCGCCGGTTCGCCACATGCTGCCAATACCCATCGCTTCGGCCGCTAATTGCGCCGCAGATAGCGCTGCCGCTACCGCATGAGCTTGTTCTTCTCGCGCAATTTTGGGATGCGCGACCGCATGAAGAAGACCGGCAATAATGAGCGGCGCGCGCAACGGCGCGTTGGCTGCCTTTTCCAGCTTTGCTGGGTCATCGACGCCTTTTAGCCGCAGGCTCCTCACAAACACATCACCCAGAGCCTGCCGCCGATCACCAGCCACTACCACAAACCTCCAAGGACGCAAGCGACCATGGTCTGGCGCGCGCAAGGCCGCTTGCAGAATGGTATTCAGCTCGGCCGCGTCTGGACCGGGGTCAACCAGTCGAGCGTGTGAGTTACGGTTGAGTAAGGTGTCAATCGCTGACATGGGCCTGTGTTCCAAAGGTAACGTAAAGGGATCGCCAATCTATTACCTAGCCATCGATTTGCCAACCCTCTGGAACGGCGCCACGTAGCGGTATGGTCTGCCGCCCCAAGGTAATCGACGTGTCTGTCAGAGACACCTCAGCATCCGTCAGCACACCCTCGTCGAAATGATACGTCGGTGACCATTCACCCTTGAGCCGCTCCGTTTCGATCGCGCCCTGCGCTGCTTTCACCGTCTCAAGGCGAGCCCGCCACGACGTCATCGCGGCAGATCCATGATGTTGCTGCAGTAAGGCTTCTGTTGTGCGCGGACTCAGCAATGCGGCCGTGGCGTTATTACCGCCAAACCCCTTGCTATTAATGAGGGCATAGTCTCGATCAGCGATCTCTCGTTCACTCAGTGCGAACGAGAGACGCGCGGTTTCCACGTCCGAGGCTAAGCCGTCAATCGTATGAATAGCCGGTATGATCCCGTGCTGCCAAATCCCGAGAGTTGCGGTGAGTTGATCACCGGCCGCCGCCGCGAGGGAGTGGCCTACAAAACTCTTGATCGCGGCGACTGGCCAGTCTTTGATATCAAAGGCCTGGGCCACCTTGCTAAGTAGGGTCGATTCCGTCACTCGGTTTTGCGGTGTTCCGGTACCGTGTGCCTGCACCATCCCGCCCTTTTGCAAACGCTGACTACCCAACATGCTACGCAGCGTGCTCACGGCCTCAGCCATCGTCACATAGTTCCCCGCTCCGGGCCCTGAAATCGATTTTTTAGCGCCATCCGCTCGCACACTCACGAAAGGCGCACCGGCGAGAATGGGGGCACCCAGCTCGATCGCTAATGCGTCGTCCATCAAAATCACAACCTGGGCAGATTCCGCCATCGTGAAGCCACAATTGTCGCCAAAGGGCCTGCAGGCTCTGCGATTATCCGGTTGCTCGGTGTCAGTCTGACCGTCGAGTTGCCGCAAGCCTTTATCCGTTGCCAGCGCACCCATCGCCAAATAGCCGTCCATCAGTTCGGCATTGACCGGCGCCTCTGCCGCACCGACTATTGCGATGCGAGATCGACCTGCGCGAATATCATCAATACCGAGCCGGAGGTTGTAGAGAAAAGTGGCGCAAGCACCGAGCGCAGGACCCGTGCGACTCATCGCGCCCAGAATATAAGCACTGATAAAGTCGCCCGGCATTTCCGCGAAACCCAACGGGCATTGCTTCGAACTCACGCGACGGCCCTGCCAGCGCGATCGCATCATGCCACCATAACCCGCGTCGTCTAGCTGTCCCATCGCACTCGACACATAAACGCTGATCGCTTCGGCCGGCACTTTAGCCGCCAAGCTGGGCCAATCCATGCCCAAATCAGCCAACGCATCCGACATCGCAAACACGGTCATCTGCAGGGCGCGCGGGTGGTTCCTTGATGGGTAGAGTGCCCCCGGATCAAAGCCCGTAGGCAGTTGACCTGCGCTACTGACCTCGAACTGCCGCGTACTCGGCAACAGCACTTCGGACTCAGGTTGGAGCGCAAGTCGGACCCGTTTACCCTCCACTACTTGGGCGCCACCCCCAATCACCGTGCCGTCACTCATCGCGCCCGCATTGTACTCAAAGCACTGATCTGACTGGCCGGCCGCTATCGTCGCTCGCCGATGCCACGGCACGGCGCGATGATCAAACCAGTCGGCCTCTATCTCTCTGACCAACGTGTGATGTCGTATCAGCGAGCTATCTTGCGTTCCCATCATTTGGGCCAAAGCCGATTCTGTGCCGGCACGATCGTCAGCACTCAGATGGTCCCACACCATCCTGCGGTAAGCATGTCGCCGCGACGTCCGCCCTGCACTGTTGACGCCACCCGCAGCGACCATCACCGGCATTCTGAGCATATTGCATCCATCCTTTTCATGACCGCCCACCCATCATGGTCGGGCTGTGGCACGCAGTGTACCCTCGACAGACAATTAATATATGCGTATACAGTCATATATTATGCGTAAAAAGACAAATAAGACGGCGACTTTTCGTGTTGCAGCGCTGCTCCATGAGGATATTTTGGCCTCCTCCATAACGCTCCCCATGGAAATATTGGCGGGTGCCGCACAAGCGCTTGGCCGCAGTGCCCAGCAGTCGCTGAGCTTTCAATGTTTCAGCGACCAAGGGGGGCCGCTCACATTACAAAGTGGACTCACCGTATTGACCGAGTCATTCGATGCACTCATAAAAGCGGATCTATTGATCATTCCGGCGATCTGGAGACAGCCGCATCGTGTGTTGCAAAAAAATCCTAGGCATATCGCTGTGATCACTCAACACCTAAGCAAACGAGGACTCACGGTCAGTATTGGTTCGGGTAGCTTTTTACTGGCCGCCACCGGGCAAATGAATGGCCGCTCAGCCACGACGCACTGGCACTGGTTTGATCACTTCAAAAAACGCTATCCGATGGTGCAACTTGAACGCGAGCAGCTGATCACGCAATCGGATCAGGTGTTCTGTGTCAGCAGCGTCAATTCTGTCGCTGACCTCATGGTCTTTTTATGTGGCCAAATTTTTTCACCGCGAGTGGCGCGCCATATCGAGAATCAATTTTCGCCCGAAATTCGTCAGCGCTTCTCGCCCTCTCCAGTCGGTGCACCGAGGGACTTGCACGGTGATGAGTTAATCGTCGATGCACAAATCGAGATCAGCAGAGATCTTCGATCGGTCATCCGGTTGCAAGACATGGCGCAAAAGCTAGGCGTCAGTGCCCGAACCCTCGCGCGACGCTTTAGTGCCGCCACCGGCGTGTCAATGACCGAGTATCGCCAGCAACGGCGGTTAGATGAAGCGCAAGCGCTGCTCCGCCGGACCAATTTATCCATCATGGAAATAGGCCATGCGGTGGGCCTGACCGATGCCTCGCATTTCACTCGCATGTTCCGAGAACAAACCGGATTGACGCCAAGCGGTTATCGCATCGCGGTCCGCGAAAAAGCCTTCGCGCCACATCCCCCCTCAGACTGAACTTGCAGGGCCGCCACAGTTCGGGCTAAATGCCCAGCCCTGTGTGATTTGAGATCGAGACCATGGCTGACGTACTGATCATTAACGGTGCCCGTACCCCAATGGGTGCACTTTTGGGTGACTTAGCTGAGGCATCAGCGACCGAGCTCGGTACCAGCGCTATTGCTGCGACTCTCGCTAATACCCAAGCACCTGCTGCGGCCATTGATGAGGTCTTTATGGGCTGCGTGCTCCCCGCGGGGCTCAAGCAATGCCCGGCTCGGCAAGCCATGTTGGCAGCGGGCATCCCTGATACGACAGGCGCAGTCACCGTCAATAAAGCCTGCGGTAGTGGCATGCAAGCCACGATCTTTGCCGTCGACAGTATTGCTGCCGGTACCAATCAACTGGTGATCAGTGGCGGGCTAGAGAGCATGTCTAATGCGCCACAGGTCCTGCTGACCGGTCGCAAGGGACAGCGTCTTGGACACACCAAACTTTACGATCACATGTTTATCGATGGTCTTGAAGATGCCTACACTGGCGCGGCGATGGGCACGTTTGCTCAAAAAACCGCAGACGAGCATGGCCTGACCCGAGAGGGCATGGATGCTTTTGCCATTGAAAGTCTGACTCGAGCGCAGCGAGCGATCGACGACGGGCTGAATCAGAAAGAAATTGCCCCGGTGACAATTCGCACGCGCCGTGGAGAGCACACTGTCTCTATCGACGAACAACCCCACAAAGCAAATCTCGAAAAAATCCCTCAGTTGCGACCGGCATTTGCCGAGAACGGCACGATTACACCGGCCAATTCGAGCTCCATTTCGGATGGCGCCAGTGCATTGCTATTGGCCAGTGAGCAAGCAGTCGAAACCCACGGCTTGACTGCCAGAGCGCGCATCGTGGCGCATTCTCGCAACAGCGTGGCACCAGAAGCTTTCACGCTTGCCCCCATTGGTGCGGCCGAAGACGTGCTCGCCAAAGCGGGTTGGACCGTCTCAGATGTCGACTTGTGGGAGATCAACGAGGCCTTTGCCATGGTCACGATGTTGACGATGGATGCACTGAAACTCGACCCCAGCTGCGTCAACGTCCACGGTGGTGCCTGCGCTCAAGGGCACCCCATAGGCTCAACAGGGTCTCGTATCATCGTGACCTTGATGCATGCCCTAGAGCACTATGGCAAAAAACGCGGTGTTGCCGCTCTCTGCATCGGTGGTGGTGAAGCCACCGCTGTCGCGATTGAACTCGTCTAAGCACGGCGCGAAGAGACGGTCATGCTGAGTGATATCCCAACGCTACTCGATGATATCGGCGCTGGCCGCATGGTCATCCTCATGGATGATGAAGATCGAGAGAACGAGGGCGACCTCATCATTGCGGCGGAAAAAGTCACGCCGGAGATCATCAATTTTTTCGCCGCTGAGGCCTGCGGTTTAATTTGCATGCCGATCACTGCAGAGCGCGCGCGTCAACTCAACCTTCCGTTGATGGTGCGCGATAATCGCTCGCAGCATGAAACCAACTTCACAATCTCGATTGACGCGACTGAGCAAATTAGCCCGGGCGTCAGCGCGGCACAGCGCGCACATACCATTTTGCAGGCAGTCGCTGAGAGCGCCACGCCTCGCGATATCACGCAACCGGGACATATTTTTCCACTGGTGGCCAAACCCGGCGGCGTACTCAAGCGTGCCGGCCACACCGAGGCTGGCGTGGATCTTGCCAGAATGGCCGGGCTAGCACCCGCTGCGGTGATCGTTGAGATTATGAACCCTGATGGCACCATGGCACGGCGACCTCAGCTCGAAGTGTTCGCAAAAGCGCACCAACTGAATATGGGCACGATTGCCGACCTCATTGAGTATCGGTC
>CAJWWJ010000122.1 GCA_913048575.1 uncultured Halieaceae bacterium | reverse complement strand
AAAGTCCCTAGTACACCGGCCGACTCTTCGATCGGTGTGATGAACGGTGTCGCCAAAGTATGCGATAACGCAGGCGTTGATCCGCGCGAGATCTCACAGGTGATGCACGGTACAACAGTTGCGACCAATACTGTTTTGACTGGTACGGGTGCAAAGGTGGGTTTGGTCACAACCAAGGGCTACCGGCAGGTCCTGCAAATTGCACGCTCTTATGTGCCGGGCGGCCTCGGTGGTTGGGTTATCTACAACAAAAGCGAACCGCTGGCCCCGTTGTCGTGCACGATTGAAGCCGACGAGCGCATGGGTGCCGACGGTTCTGTAGTGCGGAATTTGAATAAAACGGCGTTGACCAGGGAGCTCAAAAAACTCAAGAAAGAGAATATCGAGGCCCTGACGATCTCTCTGGTGAATTCATACGCCAACCCAGCGCATGAGCGGGCGGTCGAGAAGATTGCAAAACAGGTACTGCCGGGCATACCCGTCTCCCTGTCTTACAACGTGGTGCCCGAAATGCAGGAGTACGAGCGCACGATTACAACGGTTGCGAACTCCTACGTCCGACCCAGAGTTGCAGCGTACGTAAAAAGCCTTGAAAGAAAGCTCAAGGCCAAGATGAAGGACGTGAAGCTCCACATCCTGCGCTCCGATGGTGGTATGGCCTCGGCTAAGGTAGCCCAGTCTCTACCCGTTAATCTCCTGATGAGCGGTCCTGCCGGGGGCGTATCTGGAGCGGTTTGGGTGGCGAAACAGGCGGGGTTCGAAAACCTCCTGACCTTTGATATGGGTGGCACGTCTACCGACGTGGCACTGGTGCAGAACAGTAAGGCACAGTTGCGCAGGGAGACGACGGTCGGTGATGTGACAGTAAGAGCGTCCTCTGTCGATGTGCGGACGGTGGGTGCTGGCGGTGGTTCGATAGCCCATGTGCCCGAGCTGACGGGAGCACTCCGTGTGGGCCCGGAGAGTGCCGGCGCAGAGCCGGGACCCGCGGCCTACAACAAGGGAGGAGAGCTCCCCTCGGTGACTGATGCCAACGTGGTGCTGGGTTATTTGCCTAGCGAAGTCAGGCTTGGTGGCGATATGGAAATCCGAAAGGATCTTGCTGAGAAGGCAATCAAACCCGTTGCAGATGCCCTGGGTATCTCCGTGAAGAGAGCGGCAGCGGGGATCATCGATATCGTTAACGAGAACATGTATGGCGCGCTGCGGCTAGTGTCCGTAGAGCAGGGTTTCGACCCCAGAGATTTCGCATTGATTGGCTTTGGTGGCGCAGGGCCGCTGCACGCTAATGCGCTAGGCAAGCTCATGAACAGTTGGCCGGTGATTATCCCTCCTGGCCCAGGCGTACTGTGCGCCTATGGAGATGCAACGACGCGTGTTCGCGACGAGGCGTCGCGAACCTTCATTCGCCGGTTCGCCAATATTTCTCCCGCTGAACTCACGAAAACTTATCAGCAGTTAGCGAATAAAGCGCTCAAAACGCTCGAAAAAGAGGGAGTACCCAAGGCGCATCGCTCTGTGACCTATCAGGCGGATATACGCTACTCGGGGCAGGGTCTCACGTTGACGGTCGACTTTGACCTTAAGAAGCTGAAGTCCAAGGGACTCTCCATCATTGGAGATCCTTTTGATGAAATGCATCGACAGTTATTCACCTTTGCGCTTGAAGCGGACAAGGAAATCGTCAATGTGCGGGCGGTTGCGCAAGGTAAGAGCGCTGAAATTGATGCGAAGAAAGTGACCAGCTCTGGCAGTCGCACACCGGTCGCAGCCGCCAAAGTTGGGACGTCTAAAGTCTTCATGGACGGCAAGGATATGGAAGCAAACCTTTACCGCAGGGATAAACTGAAGGCCGGCAACAAAATCGACGGGCCAGCGATTGTGCTGGAGATGGATTCGACAACCGTTATCCTCTTCGGACATACCGGTAACGTCGATAAGTTCGGCAACATCCTGATTGCACCGTCAGCTTGAGCGAGGGGAGATAAAAATGCCTGCAACGATCGTTGAAACGAACTCAAAGAAATTCAAGCGTAAGGATATCGACCCGATTACCCTCGACATCATTGAAAACGCGATGATGAACGCCCGCTACGAAATGGATGCAGTCGTCTTCCGGACGGCGATGTCTCCGGGCATTCGCGAACAGAATGACATGTTCCCGATGATTGCCAATTTGGAAGGCAAAATGGTGGTTGGCCAGTTTGGAAGCTTCATACACGGCTTCAAAGAGGCCTACGACGGCACCATCGAAGAGGGGGATTTGTTTCTGACCACCGACCCATACGCCTGTAACGGGGCTATCAGCCACATTAATGACTGGCTGTTGCTGCGACCGATTTTTAAGGACGGTCGTTTGATTGCGTATGCCGCCATGTTCGGACACATGACCGATGTGGGTGGCAAGGTGCCGGGGAGTCTGCCTACCGATGCCCGGGAGATTTTTGAGGAAGGGATTCGTGTGCCGCCCCTGAAGATTTTCAAAAATGATGAGCTGCAGACGGATGTGCTGAATTTGATTCTACACAACAGTCGCATGCCGACGTGGAATCGCAGTGACTTTAACGCGCTGGTAGCCGCTATGCGGACTGCAGAAAAACGCGTCATCGAGATGGCGGAGCGCTTTGGGGATGACGAGTACTACTCGGCGTTGGATGAATTGCTGGCGCGCAACAAGCGCGCCATGAGCAAGCTTATCAAAGACACTGTGCCCGAGAAAAAGCAGCACTTTGAAGATTACATTTGCGACGACGGTCTCGGGATGGGCCCGTATCGTATCAAGTGCTCCATGTGGCGTGACAAAAATAAAGTGATATTCGACTTCGATGGCACCGACCCACAGTCGATCAGCTCGATTAACTTCTACCTCAATGAGGAGATGTTTAAGATGTTCTGCGGGGTGTACATGATTATGGTGTTTGACCCGCAGATTATGTTCAACGACGGTTTTTACGACCTGATGGAAGTACACATCCCTGAAGGTACGTTACTGAAGCCGCGAGAGCCTGCGGCCCTATCGTGCCGAACGCACGCTCTTGGACGCATTTTTGATGTGCTGGGTGGACTGTTGGGTCAGGGCGACCCTGATTTTCTCGCCGGTGCTGGCTTCTCCGACAGTCCGCACTTTATGTACTCTGGTTATGACAAGAACGGGGAGTGGTATCAGCTTTATTCGATCGGGTTTGGGGGTATTCCCGGGAAGCCTTCCGGGGACGGTCCCGATGGGCACTCTCTGTGGCCGAGCTTTACCAATGTGCCCAACGAGTTTCTGGAGAGTTACTTCCCCCTCCGTATCGAGGCCTACGAGACGATTACGGACAGCGGTGGTGCAGGCTATAACCGCGGTGGTAACGGGCTACGTATGGGCTACTGCTTCCTGGAGCCGGGGACCATTTCGATACACGACGATCGATGGCTGACTTACCCTTGGGGTGTTAATGGCGGTTTGCCCGGGCGTCGCTCCGAAAAAATCTTGAAGCGAGTAGACGGCACCGAGGAGATGATGCCGAGTAAGTGCGATCGCATTGCTGTTAACGCCGGGGATATTCTCTACTTCAATACCTGGGGTGGAGGGGGTTGTGGTGATCCTCTCAAGCGAGAAACCGAACGAGTCGAGTTCGACGTGCGAGCAGGCCTTGTTTCACCTGAAGGCGCTAAACGTTACGGCGTGGTGGTGAGCGCAGATCTTACGGTTGATGAAGCGAAGACCAAGGCGCTAAGGGCTCGTATGGCGAAGTCCCGCGGCAAGGTCAAAATGTTCGACCGGGGTGGCGATATTGCCGAACTCAAGGCTCGCTGCAAGAAGGAGACGGGTCTCGATGCGCCGCGCCAGCCTGAATTTCAGGCTTGGGCACTGAAATTTCTTGAGAAGCAGCCCAACGCCAAGGGCAGATTGAAAATGGCGCGAGGCTAAGCAAGACAAGCGCTCTCAGTGCGCAGAAGGCCGGCCCCAGCCCGGCTTTTTTGTGGTCATGTGATTCGGCGTGAGGCCAGTGCCATGTTATGGCCAACTGGCATTAGTGTGGCCTGCAGGTTGCAGCAGCGTAACGAAAAAGACCACACCCTCCCCAAGGGAGAGGCGAGAGCTCGCAGTCCCTTCCAGCTCTAGTGTCGGTCACCACCGCGACCTTAGTCGAGATTCAGTTCAGCGTTGATCCGGGTACGGAGCAAGTGCTTGAGGATCTTGGTGGCGCCCATCGGCCAATCTCTAACGAAACGCACATGCCGCGGGATTTTGAAACTCGCGATTTCGCCTTGACAGAAATCGATGATCTCGCGCTCTGTGGAGGTCGCTTCTGGCGCCAGTTCAACAAATGCCACGGGCACTTCGCCGTATTTTTTGTCAGCTATACCCACGACCTGCGCCATCTTCACTGCCGGGTGAAGCGCCAGATAACCCTCGACCTCAATCGCGGCCACGTTTTCGCCGCCCACCTTGAGCATATCTTTGAGCCTGCCATGAAAAGTAATGCGACCCTCTGTGTCCGAAACGCCTAGATCGCCCGTACGGAACCATCTATCTTCCCAGAAGGCCGCCGCGGTCTTTTCGGGGTCGTTGTAGTACCCGCTAAACACGCCAACGCCGCGGACGACAATTTCTCCGCGCTCGCCCGGTGCCAGTGTGTCTCCGGTTTCCGGGTCGCGCACAGCGATTTCAAGGCCGGGGAGCGCCTTTCCTGAGCACTCTGAGCGCAGCGCTATAGAGTCATCCGGGTTGCACATGGCCACGGAACCGCCACACTCGCTCATACCAAAAGCCGTGATCTGGGTGGTATGCGGCATCAGAGTTTGCATGGCGACCAACTCTTCTGGTGGCCCCACGTTTAGCATGATGCGCACGTTATTTAAGGTGTTGGGGGTATAACGAGGGTGGTTGAGTAGCTGTAAAGTAATGGTCGGAAAAGCGGGAAAGGCGACTGTCACGCGTTCGCGTGCAATGAGATCAAGCGCCTCTCCCGGTTCAAAGTGGCTCATGGAGACGAATGTTCCGCCAAAGTGCAATATGCCAGTCAGGGGTTGAGTGAATGCGCTGTGGAACATAGGCAGAGGGTTCCACATCACGTCCCTTTTCACTAGCCGCAAGCGCTCAGCGCCACCCACCACCCCGGCGTGTTGAAGCACGACGTGGTCTAGAGGACACCCCTTCGGCATCGCCGTAGTGCCCGAGGTGTAGAACAGGAGTGCGATGTCTGTCACGGCCGTATCCGCATGGCGCTCATCGACCGCGCCGGGATCAATGGAGTCTGCCAGGCTGTAAAAGGCGTCGCGCCCCATAAAGCCATCACGCCGCCCTTCACCCAGGAATATTTGAGCCTGTAGGCCAGGCGTTTTCTCAACCTTCGCCTTGTTTAACAGCGCAACGTAATCAGTTTGTTGCCCTATGGTGTCGTTGGTTACCACCACTTTAATATCAGCATCGGTGGTCACATGGGAGATCTCGCGCGCCTTGAAGCGGGCGTTATACAGCACTGGGATAGCACCAATCAGCGACGAACCGAACAGGATGTCGATAAAATCCAGACTATTGGACATGAGAATGCCCACCCGATCGCCACGATGAACACCGAGCGCGATAAGGGAACGACCGGCCAACCGCGCCCGTGTTGCGAGCTCGCCATAAGTCGCCCGGTCATTGCTAACAACAATGCAATCCCGATCTGGATGAGTCGCCGAACCGCGCAGTAGCGCGTCAGCAAAGGGAGTAGTTTCGAATTTGATCGACGACGACAACGAGCGGGGGCCTTGTTCTGTAAATAGCCTGCGCCCTAAGGGCGGCCTGAACTTTATGAAAGATATCTGTTGAAAAACTTGAAGCACACTTTACCCCTGCCAGCCTGCGACGGCTATAGCTCGCCGGAAATGCGTGGGTGCTAGCGAATCGTCACAGCAAGTGCAAAGACAGTTATTTTTCATTGCGCGTGGAAGTGCCTTTGTCACAGATGATATTGGTGTGCGCGCCTCCTTCGGGCACAATACCGAACCTAATGGCTCGAATACGAGTTAAGCCAAGGGTCTATTTATCATCAGTCAGGATAGTGATTACGGCGCGTGCCGTTCTCATTAAGCTGTATCTCTATTTCTCCGCTTTTTTCTCTGCCGCGATTGTATTGGTGGCCGTCTCGGGGGGCCTTTATCTATTGGGAATAAAAGGCTCTGTAGATCAGAGTGAGCTCGGTTCAATGGGTTCGGGTGAAGCGCTGCTGGCTGACCCCAGTCATGCCGCTGTCGAGGCCGCGCTGGCGACGGTCGGTGTGACTGGCTTCGAATTTAACTACGTTAAAACCAAGGGGGCGCAATTGATCACGCGACCCACTACACGCCTGCTTTATACGCTCGATATTAAAGCGGAGCAGGTGACGATTCGCTACAACGCGCCGTCGTTACAAA
>CAJWWJ010000121.1 GCA_913048575.1 uncultured Halieaceae bacterium | reverse complement strand
TCACCACATCGGAAGGTCGCTCTGCTAGCAACCCGGTTGATGGTGAGGAGGTTCCCGTGCCGCATTTTGGGGTCGTGCTGCCGTGGCCCGACTTTGAGTCGCTAGCGGAGCAGCTGGCGTCTCGGGGAGCGGTGTTTGAGATCCCGCCCACCACGCGTTTTGCGGGTAGGGTAGGAGAACAGCGCACGTTTTTTTTAAGAGACCCCAGTGGCAACTGCTTAGAGTTTAAAGCGTTTAGAAACCCCAGCCGACTGTTTGCTAGCGATCTAGAGGCGTACCGGTAGCGATGCGAGTCACGCTGTCCATATTGCGAAGCGGCCCCAAGTGAAATCTGGCCCGTTGTCAGACGAGAACCCTGCAAGCACATGCTACCCTTTACGACTTTACTCACACTGTAAGTGGCTATTATGAATCGAGATGCCGTCTTCAATATGTTGCAGATGCAGCACCGCATGAATAATAGAGTCCATGCCGACTGGATATCGCAACGTTTTGAGTGGTACCGAGCCGTGTGGATCGAGTGCGCCGAGTTAATGGACCATGTCGGGTATAAATGGTGGAAAAAACAGACGCCTGAGTGGGAGCAGGTCAGGTTAGAAGTGGTGGATATCTGGCATTTTGGTATGTCTGCACTGTTCCAGCCCGAGCAGGACCTGTCTGATCTCGCCGATCTGATCGTCTCAGAGGTGGCTGCTGCAGGTATCGGAGATGCGGATATTCATAGTGCGACTGAGGCGTTAGCGCGGGCATCCCTGGAGACCCAAAGTTTCTCAGTGCGTCATTTCGTGGCGCTTATGCAGGCTTGTGACTTGTCGTCAGCTGAGTTGTATCGACATTATGTGGGGAAGAATGTACTGAATTTCTTCCGCCAGGATCACGGTTATCAGGAAGGCACTTACATCAAGCAGTGGCAAGACAGAGAAGATAACGAGCACTTATCGGAGATTTTAGCGTCGCTTGATGCGGAAGATCCCAAGTTCCCGGATGTGGTCTATGACGCGTTAGCGCGGCGCTACCCGGGGCAGAGATGAGTCTGTTCGAAGAACGATTTTTTAAAACTGACGACGGACTCACGTTGTATTGCAGGGATTATGCCGCGCCGACTCCCTCAGCAGCCACCGTGGTGTGCTTGCACGGATTGAGTCGAAATAGCCGCGATTTTCAGGACCTTGCCCCGGTGCTAAATCAGCATTTTCGCGTGTTGGTGCCGGAGCAAAGAGGACGCGGCCGGTCTGCTTATGACACGGTGCCGAGTCGCTACAATTTGATGCAGTACGTCCATGACACTTACGCCATGCTGGTTGCGTTTCACTGCGAGCGCGTCTCAGTTGTCGGTACGTCAATGGGCGGCCTGATGACATTTGCCTTGAATGCGCTGCATCCACACCTAATACACCGAGCCGTCATTAATGATATTGGCCCAGACATTGCCGCCGCCGGGCTCGAGCGCATTCAGTCTTACGTGGGCGTCGCAGGGCCTTTTGATAATTGGGACGAAGCGACTGCTTTTGTCAGGTCAATCAGTCAATCGATCTTCCCCGATTGGCAACCTGCGCAGTGGGCGGCCTTTGCGCGGCAGTGCTATGTCGAGCAGAACAATCAGATCATTGCTGATTACGATCCCAAGATTGGTGAGGCGCTGTCGCAGCAAGACACTGGCGCAGAGAGCAGTGCATTGTGGTCGCTTTTCGAAACGTTGCGGGATGTGCCATTGCTGTTGATAAGAGGCGCCTTGACCGATTTATTGTCGGAGGCCTGTGTGCAAGCAATGCAAGACCGCGCCAAGCGTCTTGAGCTATTAACGGTGCCCAATGTGGGTCACGCCCCCATGCTGACCGAGGCAGAGGTTCCGGAAGCGATAATGGCGTTTTTAACGCAGTAGCGGCCGCCACCGTTCGCTCTCTAGCCATTGTCGGACGCACAAGTGCTAGTGGCCGATACGCATGGCCCCTAGGAAATCTCGCTTACCCAGTGGTGTGCCCAAAGCCCTCAAGATCGAGTAGGTCGTTGTGGCGTGAAAGTACAGATTAGGCTTTGAGAATGACGCCAGAAAATGATCTGTTGTGAAGGGTATTTCCGTGTCGCCTAAGCGAAAGATCATCTCTTGACCGGATAGCTGTGCAGCCGAATCAGGCGTTTCTGCACGCATGCCCTCAATTGCCTCATCAATGAGCGCGCAGAGCCCTTGGTAGTCGATGCCGGGTTTGCTAGGTGGCGGCGTGAACACGCCCTCACGCATGCCATTGACCGCGCCAAGGGAGTGATGCCAGATTGAGATCACTTGAAAACTGAAGGGCAGCATCGTCTCATGAAGTCGATAGTCGACGATTTCAGAGAGAGGTATGCCGGCACTGTTAGCGTGTAGCTGGCCTTTTTTAAGTACCTCGGCGGTACTGTCGAGCATCTGCTCGTAACACTTGATGCTGGCATCATAGAAAGAGAGCTGCATGGTATGTCCTTATTGCATTAGCCTGTAAAAACAGGGGTCGGGGGTAAGTCGATGTAGTCGAAATCGGTCAGACTTTGGTCAATGCTGTTGGCAAGACGAAAGTCTCTCTCGGTCACGCCGTCGGCGTCATGGGACGATAATCGTATTTGCACTGTGCCATACACGTTATACCAGTTGGGATGGTGGTCCTGCGCTTCGGCGTGCTCCGCAATGAGATTCATAAAGCGCCATGCGTCCGCGAAGGTTTTAAATTGAATGTCGCGAGCAAGCCAGGGCGCGGTCAACTGCCACGCTGGATGACGGGCCATCTGTTGCGTTAAGTCTTCAGGGGATAGCTTGCTCATATTGGGCGTCTCTTGAGAATCACACCGGACTCGAGATGGTCGGTATAAGGGAACTGGTCAAAAAATGCCAGTGCCTCAATACCATGGGTCTTGTTCAGCTCAGCCAGATTCTCGATCAGTGACGTCGGGTTACAACTGATATAGAGAATACGGGCAAAGCCCTTGGCGAGGCCAAGCGTATCGCTATCGAGGCCGGCTCTCGGTGGGTCTACCAAAAGGGTTTCAAATTCAAAGCTACTCAGAGGCTCTTTGAGCGCCGAAAGCCGCCGAAACGGCCTATCGCCAGCCATCGCTTGACTCATTTCTGCGGCAGACAGGCGCGCCAGCTCTAGGTTGCCAATGTGATTGGCGGTGGCGTTGTGTGTGGCGGCTGCGGTGGCGGGTTTGCTCAGTTCAGTAGCGAGCACCCGCCGAAATCGGTGCGCCAGTGGCAGCGTAAAGTTGCCTACGCCACAGTACAGCTCTAAAAGGTCGGTATGGCAGGGTGGGGTATGGGCCAGCAACCACTCGATCATGTGTTGATTAATACGGCCGTTGGGCTGGGTGAAACACTGCTCCGGCTGTCGGTATTCATAGGTACTCCCCTGAATGTGCAAACTTTCGTCAACCCAATCTTTGCCGATAATGAGTTTTTGCTTGCGGCTTCGGCCGATAAGGTCGCAATTGAGCTGTTCCGCGAGTGCTGTCGCGGCTGATTCCCACTTAGCATCGAGAGGGCGGTGATATACCAATGTAATCAGTAGGTTACCGCTACAGCTTGATAAAAATTCGACCTGAAATAAGCGCTGCCGTAGGGTGGGGGAGCGCTGTAGAGACTGCTGCAGCACGGGCATGCAGTCAGTGATACGCGAAGCAGCAATGGGGAAGTCACTGATCACAATGGGTTCTTTCGGTTTGCCCGGGGGAAACATGACGTAATCGAGTGCGTCGCCGTCGTGCCACATGCGAAACTCGGCCCGTAGGCGATATCCCAGTGGTGGCGACGCATAGAGCTTCGGGTCCGGGGTCGCAAAAGGCGCAAAGAGTCGAAGGACTCTGTCGACTTTTTCTTCAAATAGTCTCTGATACTGGTCCGGTTGTACCGCGTTATTGTGCATGGCGAGTGCTAGAGGCAGTGCTTAGGTTTGGGGAGCCCGGCAATGCGACTCCCAATTCTCGCAGGGGAGCCTGGGAACAATGTCATTAAGTAATGACTATTGCCTTTTTCGGCGCCTAGATGCGTTTTCACGTAGTTCACCAGTGCTCGATTCGCCGGTGAGTCGCCAAAATCTTCGTAGAAGTTGCGCAATAGGGTGATGATCTCCCAATGGTGCTCGGTCAGCACGATATTTTCCGCACGGGCAAACTCATGCCCTAACGCGGTGGTCCACTCTTTGCAATCAAGGAGAAAGCCATTGCCGTCACAGAGATCATCGAGCGCTTGTGTACTGCCCATGGATCAGCCCCAGGTCATCGAGTGGCGATGAGCGATGACCAGACGCACCCACTCGTCCACTGTGATGCGCTCGGGCTCGAGCGGTTGGTCTTTGGCGTGATTGTCAGCGGAGTCCAGTACTTTCACCGAGCAGGGTAGGTGAGTCAGTGAGCGGATAAAGGCGTCATCGGCAGCGTCGTCGAGTAACAGCAAAGTGTCATGCTCAGTGAGCAGTGCAGCGCAGTCACGATATAAAGCAGGGGTATGGAGTAGGTGCAGTATCATCAGTAATTGATCACAACATGTGCCTCGCCGGCCGCGGCAAGCCACTCGTTGTGAGACATTGCTGTCACGTGCAGGTCATTTCTGAAAGCGGTCTGTGGAGTTACTCCATCCAATACGTAAACTGAATCGATGTCATAAAAAGGGGCTGATCCCAGCAGTCGATAGAGCGGGTCTTCTGCGTCGGTAGTGTGTGTTACCAAGTCCATACCGCCACCGGCGAAAACCAGCGTCACACGTTGACCGAATGCCCCAGCGGCCAACGCAAGGTCCAACCCCGCTTGCAGGGCGGCCCTATCAACACCATCAGAATCACCAGTGCTTATCGGGGTGCCTCCTGCGAGGGTGATGAGCCAAGACTTGCGGTTAGACAAAAGACACCAGCCTGTCGGCATTCACTGCTGCTTCAACCAACGCGCCCAATCCGGCGATAACGAAGGGTTCAGGTACCGAGACTGCGGATGCCTCAACCGCTTGACTGCAGAGTAGTAATTCGGCGCCCGTGAGCGTTGCGAGCTGCCGCCATCGAGGCAGCGTTTGGTCATTCACTGCTGCGGAGACCCCCGCGCCTTGAAAAAAGCACTGCTTAATCTCGTGTCCTTGATCCACAGCGGACTGAATAAAATCGTGAATCCGCTCGCACTGATTGAGAGCGGTACCCGGGGTACGAATGATGAGGGAAATTTCCACGGCTTATAAATGAAAAACCCCGACGATGCCGGGGTTATCCAAAAAATCGACAGGGCTCAGTCGTCACCGCCGGTAAAGACCGCAATGAGGTGCAACAAATGCATGAACAAATTGAAAATGCTGAGATACAAACCCACGGTAGCTCTGATGTAGTTGGTCTCGCCGCCGCTGATGATGCGGCTGGTATCAAACAAGATCAGTCCCGCCATAATCATGACGACTACGGCCGAGAGCGTCAGCGAAAGCGCTGGGATGTTTAAGAAGATGTTCGCGATCATCGCGACGACGGCGATGACCAGTCCCGTCATCAGAAAGCCGCCCAGATAGGAAAAGTCTTTCTTACTCGTCAGTGCATAGGCCGAGAGCGAGAAGAAGACCAAGGCCGTGCCGGCCAGCGCCTGCAAGACGATGGTCGGCCCGTTTTCAAGCGCCAGGTAAAAGGAAAGGGTGGGGCCAATAGAGGCGCCCATCACACCCGTGAATGCAAAAATGGCGGGTAGGCCTTTGGCTGAGTCGGCCATTTTATGAACAACAAACAACAAACCGAAGCCGACGAGCATGAGCACAAGGCCAGCCATCGGCGGCACGCCGACTGCGACGGAGATCGTGGCCGACAGCGCGCTAAAAGCCAGTGTCAGGCCGAGCAGCCAGTAGGTGTTGCTCAATACCTTATTAGTTTGGGCAATGCTCGCCGTTGGGTCGAGTGCTGCCGTGCTGGTGTAAAGGGGCTTGTCGCTCATGCTGGTTTGCCTCGTGATATGTCCTGAGCCCTCATAATAGGGCCAGAGTCGACGTAATCCAAGTCCACTGCCCTTCTTTTGCGCTGACAGAGCGTGGGAAGAATCTAGGTGATTACTGCTTTAAGGCGTCGATTTATCATGGGTATGAAACGTCACCGATACCGTTGCACTGATGGAAAGCTGGCCGGGTTCGTAGCGGGGGGGCGCTCGGTCTGCCTCCATCGCCATCAACCCACCACGAGTTTGCGCTCTGGGCTGGAGCATGGGTCTATTGCCGGTGCTGATCGTCTCAGGTGCTCCTAGTGTCCTGCCCGCGGCGCTCGCCAAGGCCAGCGCGTCCGCTTCAGCGCGCTCAAACGCCAGTGTCAGCGCCTGCTTTCTCGCGATTTCTGTCTGGGAGCTGCCAAACTGCGGTGGCGCAACGCTGCTCGCACCCGCGCTGGTCAATGTTTGCAGTGCCTCCCCGAGCGCAGTGAGCTCCAACAGTTTAAACGACAGGTCGCGGGTGGCTTGGTAGCCCTG
>CAJWWJ010000120.1 GCA_913048575.1 uncultured Halieaceae bacterium | reverse complement strand
CCTGATAACCTGCTACTGAGTGCGTTGTGCCGTTAGCATGGCGGGCTCAGTGGCTTCGCCGAGATTGATCGCGTTAATCCCTCTCAGGGAACGCAATCCACGCAGTGGCTCGTATCAATCGCGGCGCGCGTTAACGCTCAGCAAAAAATGCGGCGAGGGCCGCACCCGGATCGGCTGCGCGCATAAAGGTCTCGCCAATTAAGAACGTATGAACGCCTTTGGCACGCATCTCGACGACTTGAGAGGCAGTATTGAAGCCGCTCTCCGTAACCACCTGCACTCCCGCGGGAATCCGATCCAATAAGCGATAGGTCGTCGCTAAACTCGTTTCAAAGGTATGCAAGTCCCGATTGTTGATACCGATCAGATCACCACCCAGAGTTAACGCTTCATCCAACTCGGCCTCGTTGTGGACCTCGACCAACACATCAAGACCGGCGTCATTGGCACATTCATAGAGGTCTTTTAACTCGGGCAACTCAAGACACGCGACTATCAGTAGGATGGCGTCGGCACCTAAGGCCCGAGCTTCCCAAATTTGGTAGGGATCCAGCGTGAAGTCCTTGCGCAGCACTGGCAAGTGGCAGGCGGCTCGCGCTGACTGCAGGTAAGCATCTGCCCCCTGAAAAAAGTCGATGTCTGTCAGTACCGACAAACAGGTGGCGCCGCCTTGCTCATAACTTGCAGCAAGTTCGGCAGGCACAAAATGCTCGCGAATAACGCCTTTGCTGGGGCTGGCTTTCTTAACCTCAGCGATAACCGCCGCACCACCCTCTTCCGCCCGTTGCGCCAACGCCCGTCGAAAGCCTCGAACCGGCGACGCATCAGCAGCCATCACCTGAAGCTGAGACAAGGATCGTTCTTTTTGACGCTCGATGATCTCTTCTCGTTTACGCTCAAAAATCTTCTTGAGCACGGTCGGGGCGGCCAACTTAGTATTCATAGTGAGGAATCCGATCCTGCTGAGGGAGACAGGTCTTGCGTAAATGCCACAAACCGCGCGAGCTGCCCTGCGGCTTCACCTGACGCGAGGACCGTTTCGGCACGCGCCACGCCATCCGCTAAGGTATCAACCAATCCCGAAATATAGATTCCAGCACCCGCATTCAGCGCCATCATCGACCGCGCCTTCTGGCTGGCTTGCGACGCATCGTTATCGAGTGCTGTGCGAATCAACGCCGCAGAGGCCTCGGCACTCGAGACCTGCAAACCATCGAGGGTGCCATAACCGTGGCCTAATGCCGCCGGGTCAATCGTAATGGGCGCAATATTGCCGGCCTTCAACTCAACGCCGTGTGTTAGCGCGGCAATCGAAATTTCATCTAGACCGTCGTCACTGTGTAAGACCAGTGCGTGCACGCTGCCCAGCTGATCCAGTGCACGAGCCAACGGCTCACACAGAGCAGGGTCGTAGACACCCAATACTTGGCGCTTGACGCCTGCGGGATTTGTCAGCGGGCCTAAAATATTAAAAATAGTCCGTAGCCCCAGTTCCCGTCGGGGGCCAATGGCATGTTTCATGGCGCCGTGGTGAACCGGCGCAAACATAAAGCCCAGACCCACCTCACTAATACAGCGTTCAATTTGCAACGGCGTGAGGCTGAGACTCACGCCAAGGGTCTCCAAGACATCAGAGGAACCGCTACTGCTCGAGACCGATCGGTTACCGTGCTTAGCGACCCGTGCACCCGCAGCAGCGACCACAAAGGTAGCCGCTGTCGAGACATTGAATAGGTTTGCACCATCACCACCAGTGCCCACCAGGTCGATGAGGTGGGTCTCATCGACCTGCACCGGGATCATTAAATCGCGCATCACCTCAGCCGCACCGGCAATTTCTTCGATGGTCTCGCCGTTGATGCGCAATGCCACTAACCAGGCGCCAATTTGCGCTGGCGTCGCCTCTCCCGTCATCACTTGCATCATGACCTTACGCATCTGATCGCGCGTCAAGTGCTCGCCGGCGACAAGGTGATTAATGGCGTGTTGCAGTGTCATCAATGGGAAGTCCTTCAAACGATTAGGCGCAGCGGGCTAGAAAACGATCCAACATGTCATGACCGTGTTCGGACAAGATCGATTCAGGGTGAAATTGCACGCCTTCCACATCCAGCTCGCGATGCCGCAACCCCATGATCGCTTCTTGCGCGCCATCGGCCGTCTCAGTCCAGGCCGTCACCTCAAGACAGTCTGGCAAGGTATCGGGGTCAACCACCAAACTGTGATAACGCGTCGCCGTTAACGGAGTCGGCAATGCCTCAAAGACGCCAACGCCAGTGTGATGAATGGGACTGGTTTTACCGTGCATGACCGACGGGGCACGAATAATCTGGCCGCCATACACCGCGCCAATGCTCTGCTGGCCAAGGCAAATGCCCAATATCGGCATGTGACCCGCAAAGTGATCAATCACTGCCATCGAAATACCCGCCTCTTTGGGAGAACAGGGACCAGGCGAGATACAAATACCCGAAGGCGCCTTGGCCTCAATCTCTGAAAGCGTCAACGCATCATTGCGGTAGACCTCTACCTCCGCGCCCAACTCCCAGAGATATTGGACGACATTCCAAGTAAAAGAGTCGTAATTATCAATCATCATAATCATGGGGAACCACACTAGCGCGCCAAACAAGCGGTTGGAAGCGTCGTTTTACGCTATCCAGTCCATAAAGGCACTCGCCAAACACAAAGATCGACAAAAAAAGCGAGAAATGTCGTCAAATGAAGCTAAATCCCACAAAATATTGGGCGTTAGCAAGTTATCGAGGGCTTTATTGGAGGTGCCCCATCACCCAAGGCGATGAGCGGCCGTAACCCCTCATAAAACCTCGATAGTGGCTTCAACTGACCTATCGAACTTCCCACCGGCACTTTTCCTCATGGCCACCTAAACGTCTGCTGATGCCCACCTAGCTAGCAACGGCGGCGGTTTGGCGGGTCTCGCAGGCCCATTTCGCTTGCTTCAGCGCCTTCCGCCAGACCACCTGGGAATAATCATTGCGGCTCCAGCGTCAATATACACACCAACATTGCTGGTGAGTGGCACAAACGAGTGCTAACTTACGTGTCCTTTTCACTCTGCAGGGGGCTCCGATATGAGGAGAACCATCGCCGCTATCGCACTATCGCTGCTGCCTGCAGGGGCATTCGCCGACCTGATCTTTGAGCACAAGGGCCACACTTATAAACTCATTGAAAGCCCCGCCAGCTGGGATGAAGCCACGGCAACCGCCGCAGAAATGAGCCTTGGTGAAGAAGCAGGCTATCTCGCGCGGATCGATTCTGCAGCCGAAAACAAAGCTATCGTGTCGGCATTATCGACCCATCTCAGCCCGGCGCAGCTGGCCAATAGTATTCCTAATGATGTTTCAGAAGCGCCGTTTGTCTGGATCGGTGGCTCCGACGAGGATCGAGAAGGCCGGTGGCTGTGGAGTAATAACGGTGATCCTTTTTGGCAAGGTAACTTTAACGGCAAACCGATTGCTGGGCGTTACACCAATTGGGGTGTTCAACCGGATAATGACGGCGGTGCCGAAAATGCGCTCGCAATGGGGCTGGCGAATTGGCCTGCACCTTTTTACGACCTAGGCAGCACAGGGCAATGGAACGATCTCGAGGCAGATAATCAGCTGCTGTACTTGGTGGAGTTTAATACGGTAACCGAACCACTGCGCGCGTCATTAAGCGAACCTAGGAACAATGGCGTACACAGCGGCGTGGGGATGATTCACGGCTGGGCGCTCTCTGAGGAAGGCGTCGAACGAATTGAAGTGTTCATTGATGAGGAATACGCTTTCGACGTACCTTATGGTGATCCTCGAGCGGACATCGAGAAAGCGTTCCCAGACATCAACGGGTCAAGCACATCCGGCTTCTCTGTCCCCTTTCGGTACAGCACGCTCAGTGCCGGGCAGCACACCGTCTCCGTCGTTGTTACGGATGAATTTGGCTCTCAAGTGGAACGTTCCTCTACCTTTGAAGTCGTCCGGTTCGACATGGCTTACCTCAACAAAGCCAATACGCCCAGTTTAGATTGGTCCTACGTATCAGGTTTTGCAGATTTTATTACGGTACGCAGTGCCCAAGTGGGGGACCAAGCGTACGACTTGGTGCTGGCTTGGCAGACCCAAACCCAGACCTTCGAAATCGTAGAAATCATTCGCGTCGACTAGGCCTTTGGTCATAGTGAGCACGTCACTATGACGTTAGCTCGCATCACCCATTGCACATGGCAATCGCCCGCAGCATTCCTCTCGCTTTATTGAGCGTCTCCTCCCACTCCGCGTTGGGCACAGAGTCTGCGACGATCCCAGCGCCCGCTTGCAGGATCGCTTCCCCATCTTTTACCACCACGGTCCGAATCGCAATTGCGGTATCCATATCGCCTGACCAAGACAGATAACCGACTGCACCACCGTAGATACCGCGTTTTACCGGTTCGAGTTGATCAATAATTTCCATGGCCCGTACTTTTGGTGCGCCACTCAATGTACCGGCCGGCAACGCCGCCCGCAGTGCATCCATCGCCGACATGCCAGCGCGTGCCTTGCCTGTCACGTTAGAAACAATGTGCATAACATGAGAATACCGTTCGATCACCATATTTTCGGTGAGCGTCACACTCCCCGCCTCACTCACCCGACCCACGTCATTGCGGCCCAAATCAATCAACATAAGGTGCTCAGCAATTTCCTTTGCATCCGACAGTAAATCTGCTTCTAGTGCCTGATCTTCCTCCTCGCTGGCCCCACGTTTTCGGGTACCCGCAATAGGCCTCACAGTCACAATACCGTCCTCAAGCCGCACCAAGATCTCTGGAGAAGAGCCAATGACTTCGAAACCATCCAGATCCAAAAAATACATATAAGGTGATGGATTCAAATTTCTGAGCGCGCGATACAAAGACAGCGGCGCGACAGTCAGCGGCACTGACAAACGCTGCGACGGCACTACCTGCATCACCTCGCCAGCCAGGATGTACTCCCGAATCTGCTCGACCCAAGCCTCATACTCCTTCTGCTGAGTACGGTGTCGCACGGACGGTGCAGGCGAATCGGCCTCTGCATCGAGTTTGATCGGGGTGAAGGACGCTGTCGCGGTAGGCAGCTGCTCTTCGATCTGCTGCAACCGCGCCAAAGCATTGCCATAGGCATTCTCGGCGCTGGCATCCGCATTGATCACTAAAGTCAGGGTGCCGCGAAGATTATCGAAAATCAGCACTTCCTCTGCCAGCAACAGCAGTATATCGGGCACGCCTAGCTCATCGGGTGGGCAGGAATCCAGTAATTTCGGCTCGCTATAGCGAACTGTGTCGTAACCGAAGTATCCAACCAGTCCACCATGAAAAACCGGCAAGTCGGGTGCCGGCGCACTGCAAAATTGCGCTTGATAGCGCTCAATTTCGTCAAGCGGATTCTTGACCTCACGGCTATCGATGCAATCGCCGGCCGAGAAAATGTTGAGCCGATGCCCCTCTACGGTGAGCCATGTTGTCGCAGGCAACCCAATAATCGAGTAGCGTCCCCACCGTTCGCCCCCTTCTACCGACTCGAATAAAAAAGATCGTGGGCCTTGCGCCAGTTTGGCATAAGCCGATAAGGGTGTGTCGGTATCGGCCAGGATCGTGCGCGCAACAGGGATGCGGTTATAACCCGCCGCATGTTGTTCCAGAAACTCAGCATGAGTGAGGGGCGCCGTCACGTGCAGTCAATCGTCGACAAGCGCGCGCGAAGCTCATCCATGACTACGCCATAGTCACTGCTGTTGAAAATGGCCGATCCAGCAACAAAAGTATCCGCCCCTGCCTCAGCGATTTCGGCGATATTGCTAGGACCCACTCCGCCATCAACCTCAAGGCGAATATCGCGGTCCGTCGCGTCAATCAATTTCCGTGCTGCGCGCAGCTTATCGAGCGTCGAGGGGATAAAGCTTTGGCCACCAAAGCCAGGGTTCACTGACATCAGCAGTACCATATCGATCTGATCGAGGGTGTATTCCAGTGCCCCAAGCGACGCCGCCGGATTAAAAGCCAATCCAGGCTGGCAACCCAAATCACGGATCAATTGAATAGATCGATCAACATGATGCGAGGCGTCCGGGTGAAAAGTAATATAGGTGGCACCCGCCTTTGCGAACATCTCAATCAACGCATCCACAGGCTGGACCATTAGATGAACATCGATCGGAGCCTTGACGCCGTAATTGCGCAGTGCCTGACAAACCATCGGCCCAACCGTCAAATTGGGCACATAATGGTTGTCCATGACATCAAAGTGCACCATATCGGCGCCAGCGGTGATTACCGCATCAACCTCTTCTCCCAAACGGGCAAAGTCAGCCGCTAGCACTGAGGGTGCAATTAAATACTTTGACACGTGACGTCATCCCGCTATGAGTGAAGCCATTAGTTTACTGGCTGACAGGAACTGAGGGAAATCGGGCGTTTATGCT
>CAJWWJ010000119.1 GCA_913048575.1 uncultured Halieaceae bacterium | reverse complement strand
TTAAAATGCGGGTTGAGCCCTATGTACTCATCACCGATGTTCCGACCGCCCACTATCGTTGCGTGATTATCTACCGTGAGCGATTTGTTGTGCATGCGGTGATTGAGCTGCTCAAACTGGGTCGCGAAACTCCAACCCCGCCCCAGCAGGTTGCGATTGCCACTGCTGTTAAATAATCGCAGCGAGATATTGGGATGGGCGACCATTAGTGCTCCCATGCTATCGCGGAGCTTTGCTTGTGACGGGCTGATGGCGAGTGTGCCCATATCGTCGATGATGATGCGGACTTTCACCCCGCGATCAGCGGCCTCGAGCAGTCGGCTCGTGAAGAGTAAACCCGTATTGTCGCCGTGATAGAGGTAGTACTGCGTGTCGATACTTTGCGTCGCGGAGTCGATCAGTGCCAGTCGCCATCTGAGGGCATCTTCACCTCTGTCGAGCAGTTTGAACCCCGAAATGCCGGCGTTCGAGTGGTCAGTCTGGTCACCGAGGGGTTCGGCTCGCGCTGTGACGTCGGCAGCAATCTGGGCAAGCAGTCCGTCGGTGGTCGCAGGTTGCGTCCATTCAGCCTCAGGCATCTCAAAGGGTGCTCTCACCGTGGTCGAGCAACCGGCCAGTGTGATCAGCATCAGGACAATAATCAGACTGCGTTGAGTGGGGTGATTCATCAGCATTGCAATCTCATGGTTGAAGTGTGTCTCCCCTGACTATTGTTTGTCTGCTAGCACTCGCCTTTTTGCATTTGGAATGCGGTCGTGGAGAAGCGCTTCCGCATCCGTTCGTCGAACCAAGCTAGGGGGTTTGAGTGCGTTAAAAAGGCCCCTTTGTTTGTTCCCATAGTGCCTCGCTTAAGCCCTCTTTGATAATGTCCGCGTAAACGTCAGCACTCCCGCGGGGGGTGCGCGCAAAGTCTTTGTCATAGTCGACAGCATAGAGACCAAAACGGGGGCCAAATCCCTCTGCCCATTCAAAGTTATCCAAATGGGACCAATGGAAATAACCATCAATATCAACACCACGGATATTCATGGCGTGCCAAACCTCTCTAAGATGGCTGGTCAGAAAGGTTTGTCTCAGTGTGTCGGGGTTGGCGGCATCCGCGATGCCGTTTTCCAGGATTTGTATGGGCTTGCCGTAGCGTGTCCAGGCCTCTTCTAGGATTTGACTGAACCCGATGGGATAGAGGGCCCAGTCTAGATCGCTGACGAGTTCTTCAGCATCTCTCGGGTCACGGGTATGTGTGACGGGTCCTTTGTCGAGTGCATCGGCATCCATTTGCACATAGAACCGGCCGTAGTAGTTGATCCCGACATAGTCCTGCGTTCCCTCGAGACCATCGATAGTGCGCTGGTATTCACTATCTGTCATGGTGTAGGTGCCGCTCTCGATGGCGTCAAAAATATCCCAAATAAATGCCTGTTGGATGAAATCTGCTGCCAGGCGATCAAATAAGTGCCAATTGCGCCACGGTTCGAAGGCGCGGGTGTGTTGTGTGAGCCCGACCTTAATCGTCTGGTTACGTTGCGCTGCATCGCGATGCAATATTTGGTAGGCACTGGCATGCGCCTCGAGCAGCCGAGCCACGACCGGAGCAGTGGCTTCGGGATTGGCCCTTTGTTGTAGCGGCGGGAAGATCCCCTCTAAGTAGCCCCATAGTACGTAGACCATTGGCTCATTGAGTGTGCACCAGTGGCTGATCTCCGGGCCCAGCAGTTCAGATACCGCGGTGACGTAACGATTCCAGTGCTGTAACGCGTCCTTTCTCTCCCAGCCCTGCTCGCCGCCTTGCTCCTCCCAGAACCATTCTGGTGTCGAAAAATGAAACAAAGAAACATGAGGCTTAAGGCCATTTTTTTTGGCTGCGGCAATGACCTCGCGGTAAAACGTAATACCGGCAGGGTCAGGCTCAGTCATGTCAGCGCGCGGAAACAATCTGGCCCACGAGAGGCTAAATCGATAGCTGTTTAGGCCTAGTCCGGCCAATGCTTCAAAGTCACTCTCAAACCGATTATCGAAGTCGACTTTTTTTAAGCGGACCTCATCCGAGACGCTATCGAGATTGCGAATGTGTCCCGGTTTAGCCTGGCCGGGCTGGTCACCGGTGCCTGTTTTACCCTCTTTGATGACCCGGCGTTCGAATGCCGTCCAGTCACTCGGCTGCTGATGCTCGACATGCTGAGCAGCGACCGCCACACCCCAGTCAAAATCACTGGGAAACGTCAACGGGTAGCTCGCCTCAAAATCCGATGAGGTCGCAGACCCTCTCACTTCACCGACAAACCAGGGGGTAAAGACAATGAGCCCCAGCGCCCCCAATAACGCGATGGCGGCGATGAGCCAAGGTTTAAAACGGATTGAGTCAGACATGCCAGTCGATTCCTTTTGAGCGAAGCAGTGTTGGCGCCGAAAAATGGTCCCTGTCAGGCCGCGACTTCATCGATTATAGCGACTCGAGAATCTGCTGGATATCGTCGCTGCTGGTTCGAGGATTGACGACACAAAATCTCAGGACCGTCTCCCCTTCATGTTTGGTCGGTGTGACCAAACCAATGCCATTCTCCAATAGCTGGTCGCTCCAAGACTTATAGTCCTCAGGACTCCAGCCAAGTCGCCGAAACACACAAATAGAAAGTTGTTGGTCAGTCACGAGCTCTAGGTGGGGGTGTGCGTCAATCATGGTGGCTGCCTCGCGAGCTCGATCAAGCGTGACCTCAACTGCGTCCGCGTAGGCTTTCGTACCGTGCACCGCTAGGCTGAACCAAAAGGGCAGCCCGCGCGCGCGTCGTGACAGATGGTGCGCGTAGTCGCTGGGATTCCATGTGCCGTCATAAAAGACCTCGAGGTAATCACCGTGTTGTCGGTGAGCTCGCCGTGCTTTAGCGGGATCGGCGTAAATGAGTGCGCAGCAGTCAAACGGGGCGAATAGCCATTTATGGGGATCCACAATGAAGCTGTCCGCCGTCTCAATGCCGTTAAACAGCCTTCTGGTAGAGGGCGCCGCCAGCGCGGCACCACCGTAAGCCCCATCGACGTGATACCACACCGAGTTTTGCTGGCAGATGGCACCAATGCCTTCCAGGTCGTCGACAATGCCAAGATTGGTGGTGCCCGCCGTGCAGGCGACGGCAAACAGGCGCGATCGATCGGTCTCGCTTAACGCAGCAATAGTGGCTGCGACATCGGCGCCAGTCAGTCGATGGCCGCCTGATTGAATGAGGTCTGCATCCATCACGTGGGCGGCTTGTTGAACCGAAGCGTGTGCCCCTCGGGAAGAAATAATGAGTCCTCGCTGTGCCGCGTGATCGGGTCGTTTTTGCCGCCAATCGTGACGCGCAGCTACTAATGCTGACAAGTTTCCCGCCGTTCCGCCGCTGACGAATACCCCACCCGCCTCAGGGGGAAAGCCGGCGATGTCAGAAATCCATCGCAGCGCTTGATTCTCAGCATAGATCGCACCCGCACCCTCGAGCCAGCTGCTGGCACAGATATTGGATGCACCCACGATCAGGTCGAAGAGGGTAGAGACGTCTGTTGGGGCGGTCGGCACAAAGGCCAGATATCGAGGGTGGTCCTCGGAAATGCACGCCGGTGCCAGCTTATCGATGAAAAGTCTGAGCGCGCTTTCTCCTCCTAACCCAGATTCAGTAATCGTCTGTCCAGCAGCTTCTTCCAGTGCGGTCTGCGACAGAGGATGGTCTAGTGTGGGTGGATCCATTTTGAGTCGATCCATCGTGTAGGTGAGGATCTCTTTGGACAGTGACTCAATTTCGGGGGTGACTCGATGCATGGCTAAACCCTATAACGATCATAATGCGAATGGGGGAGAAGATGATTGCGCGCCTTGTAGTGACTCAATACCGATGAGTTTGGCAAGAAGCACTTTCCAATCTGCGCGTAATATAACCGCGGTATTGTGCGGTAGGCGAATAGAAAAGAGTATTCGATCTGTGGCCTATACCTCACCAATCAGGAATCTTTAGCTGGTAACGGGTCATTTTTATGCTGACTTTGCCGTGGGGATGCCCATCGACTGCGCACTCAGTTCGAGCGGGTCCGGCCCATAGCGGACTAACGGCCGCTGCGCTTTGAGTGTGCTTTCCCCGACTCTTTTGGACACAGTGGTGTCCCGCTTGCTCTGTAATGGTGCTGTCGGCTGCAGAGTGGAGAGTGGAGAGCGCCGTCGTATGGGTGCGGCTCGGGCGCCTTTTGGTTTACTGCCAACGTGCTCCACTTCGACAGGTGTTTGGGTGCTCAATGCCGTCCGACGCCGCACCCGCCTGATACCAAAGTCAGTCTTGGCAAAGTCATCCCAAAGGATGCACAACACGTTGTCATCCCTGTGTCTTAAGCGACTGCCATGTTGGCTTGCTTGAGTTCTGACAGCGCGGTAAAAAAGGCTTCTCGCCTCTCCTTAAGCCGTTTGCGGGCGTCGTGCAGCTCCGCGCGGACGGACGCTCTTCGAGCCTGCAAATCACGCAGGAATTCCTCTTGGGTGTCACCCATACGTTCGCGCGCAGCGGCCATCTTGTCGGCACCTGCTTGACGTATTTGCTGTGAGAGCTGAATCTTCTCGAGCTTGAATTGATCCCATGTTTGGGCGGCTGCAAGCCATTCATCCCCCAGCAACGCTAGCTTTTCCTCCCAGCGCTGCCACACTACGGATTGTGATTTTGCTTTCGTGTCGCGCACTTTTCGGCGGGTGATTATGTGCGCCTCTTGCCAGCGGCTTGCGCGATTGAGCCCTTTCACGAGTCCCAGAGCGCGGAGAGATAAAATGACATACCGGGTTGGATCCAGCACCCAACCACTCCAGCCAAAGCCGTTACGAAAATCTCTCGGGTGGTCATGATGATCGGCATGGTGATTTCCCTCTCCCAGCGGCCCCAACCAAATATAGTTATTTTTTGCCGAACTGATCAGGCCTTTTTTAAAGCCCCACAAGTGCGTCACGCTGTTGACGGTCCATGTGTTGTGGTGCGCCAGGACATAGCCCGCGCTGCTGGCAACCAGCAGGCAAAACCCGCCTAGCCACCCTGCGAGGCCGAGGCCTAGCGCAATGGGCAGTGCAAAGTTGGCGAGAATGAGTAGCGGCACATAATGCTTGTCTTGCCAGATGATGGCCGGGTGCATTTTGGCGTTCATGGCGGCGTCAAACTCTCGAGAGGGAGGGTGATTGAACAAATAGGTCAGCATGTGAGACCACAAAAAGTTGCGCCAGCCTGTGTCAAACCAAGTGGTTGAATAAGGGTCGAGGTGGTGCTGCCCGGTTTTATCAACTGCGTGATGGATAACATGCTGTGCTGACCACCTTCGGACGCTCCCCTGCAAGGCGAACAGCTGGAGTCCTAAAAAAATAACATGGGTCGGCAGTCGAACATCTTTGGCGGCGCGGTGAGCGATCAGCCGGTGGCTATAAGCGGTCGTTGCGATCGCGGCAATTAAAGCGTGTAGCAGTGTCCAAGCCAACATGACTTTCCAGAAGCCGGCGGGCGCCACCACATAAGCTAGCGGCGTCAGCACCAATACCAAGCAATGGCTAATAACAAGAAATGAAGCAATGCCCCAATCGATACTGAAGCCCGCCTTGGTCAGGTCGCTGAAACGGCTATAGATGGGCTCTGGAGCGTCCGGCGTTTGAGGGTGCTGGGGAGTTGTCGTAGGGCAATCGATCATGTTCAGAAGACACTCATTAAGAGGAATCAGAGTTTAGGCGGTGGCAATAGCTCGAGCAACTGCCGACGACCATGCGGCACTCACAAAGCCTGCCAACAATGGACTATCTCGGTCTGTAATCTCGACTACGCGGCGTTACCCATCGCCTGCGCTCGGTCAGCAAGCGGTGTTTCCGGCGGCTCGGTCGCCGCGTTCGCGAGCGCTGCTGCAACGGCCGGGTGCGTGATTTTGCCCGCACGTATGTTTAGACCATTAGCAAAGCAGGGATCGTCGAGTAGAAGCGTGTCTAGATCGCTCTGAGCGAGACGCTGGATGTAAGGTAACGTGGCGTTAGTTAAAGCCATGGTGGCGGTGCGGGCGACAGCGCCGGGCATATTGGCAACGCAGTAATGCACGATCTGGTCGACGACATAGGTGGGGTCGGCATGAGTGGTTGGTGTTGATGTTTCAAAGCACCCGCCTTGATCGATGGCGACATCGACCATCACGGTGCCGGGTTTTAATTTTTTTAGCATGTCACGCGTGACCAGCTTTGGCGCTGATGCGCCTGCAATAAGGACCGCACCAATGATGAGGTCGGCATGGCTGGCGGCCTCCTCGATCGCGTCCGCAGTGGAATAGACAGTGCGCAGTCGCCCGCCGTATTGCTCATCCAATTCAGTAAGGCGTTTGACCGATCGGTCAATCACGGTGACATCCGCGCCCATACCGAGTGCCATGCGGATCGCATTGGTGCCGACAACCCCGCCCCCGAGGACCAGTACTTGCGCAGAGGGCACACCGGGAACTCCTCCCAGTAA
>CAJWWJ010000118.1 GCA_913048575.1 uncultured Halieaceae bacterium | reverse complement strand
TGCGCTCTTACCGCACCTTTTCACCCTTACCTGCAAGCAGGCGGTTTCCTTTCTGTTGCACTTTCCGTAGGCTCGCGCCCCCCAGGCGTTACCTGGCGTCCTGACCCGTTGGAGCCCGGACTTTCCTCTGCCATTACGACAGCGATCGTCTGACCCACTCGGGGCAGAGGTTACCGATTAGCGCTGAGGCTCGCAACCCAAGACTGCGGCATGTCACTTTTTATCCAGTATGGCCTGGTAGAGCACTCGCACGGGCAATCCCGTCACATCGGCTACTACGGCGGCTGCGCGCCGCGGCGGAAGCTCCTTGACTAAACGATCTAGCAGAGCCTCTACCTCGGCATTGAGCTGGACCGCCTCAGCGTCGCAACCCCGAATCACTAACACCATTTCGCCACGCTGTTGATTAGCATCATTACGCACAAACACTTGTAACTGTGACAGCGAGCCACGGTAAATCGTCTCGTGAGCTTTCGTCAGTTCCCGACACAGTGCCGCGTCACGATCTCCCAGCTCAGCAATGAGCGCATCGAGGGTGCTCAGTACTCGACGCGGCGCCTCAAATAATATCAAGGTGGCTTCCAGACGCTTCAATGCTTGTATCCGGGTCCCGCGCTGCCCGCTCTTTACCGGAAGAAAACCCTCAAAATAGAACCGATCAGTCGGCAAGCCAGACGCGCTGAGCGCTGCCGTCATGGCGCTGGCGCCCGGTATGGGGATCACTTGGAATCCGTGCTGCTGGCAAGCCTCCACCAACTTGTAACCCGGATCAGAAATCAGGGGAGTCCCCGCATCGGATACCAGTGCCACCGATTTGCCTTCTCGAAGATGACGCAGCAGCCGTTCCGTGTGCGCAGCGGGACTGTGATCGTGGTAACTCACCATTGGGGTATCAATTCCAAAATGCCGCATGAGCTTGGCTGAGTGACGAGTATCCTCCGCTGCAATGCAATGCGCGGCCTTCAAAACCTCCAACGCGCGCAATGTGATGTCGTCCAAATGGCCGATGGGTGTGGCAACAATGTAAAGGCAAGCTGGCACTGGGAAAGGCTCCTTATCGGGCCACCGGCGCCCGCTTAGGGCTATACTGCCCCGATGAGCGCTATAGGTCACCCTCAACCCCTCAGTTTCGCTTGCAGAGTCGCCGGTCGGCCACTGCTTCTGCGGGTCGCTTTGACGGCGTTACTGCTGACTCTCGTTACTGCCTGCTCAGCGCCGACGCGTGACACGGCGGTGTTACCAGTGGAAACCGACAGGGACGAGCGCGTTCCAGAACCGGTAGAGGGAGAGCAGCTGAGACTCGATACCATTGCGCGCCTATCAACCCTCGCGAAAACAGAATCCCTGCTCGTAGCCCAGTATGAGCGTGATCAACTGTCACTCAGTGATGCCGGCGCCTCAACACTCATTGCACTCGATAGCCGACTGGCCTGGTTATCCGGCGATGTCCTATTAGCCGATCAATTACTGCGGAAACTTAAGAATGGGAATACCGCAGCGATTGATTTTGCGCTCGAAGAGCAGATAGCGCAGGCAGCGCTATCGGGAAAATGGCTTCGCGCGGCCACCCTACTCTTTGAGAAATCCCAGGCGCCGGCAGAGCAGAGAAACACTTCTGTTAACAGCGATCGACTATTCGGCTACCTCATCCAAGTGACTGCGGCCGCGCTGTCGGCCGAGCTCAAACAGTCTCGGGAACCTGACTGGCGAGCTTGGCTGGAAATGCAATTGGCTTACCGAAAGGGGCCCCACGCGTTGCGGGCCTGGCAGAGTGGGGCCAGAAACCGACCGCAAACACCAGCGGCACCAAGCCACCTCTTAGCCTGGTTAGACGCGCCACCGATAGAACAGATCACACTCATACTGCCGCTTGACGGCTCACTGAGAACAGCTGGCGAAGCCGTTGCATCCGGCGCCATCAGCCAGCTGTACCAATCCTATCCAGATCCCGCCAATAGACCGCGGCTTACCGTACTGAACCTAGGGCACTACGCCAGTCCACGTGCCGCCTACTCTGCAGCCGTGAACAGCGGTGCCAATATCGTCTTGGGGCCGCTGACCAAATCAGATGTCGCGTCGTTGCAGCAAATCGACCCACTGCCAGTTCCCGTCATTGCCCTCAACCAACCGGAACCGCAAATCAATCAGACCATTGCTAACGCCGGCTGGACGACTTTTAGTCTAGCTCCCGAAGACGAAGCACGTCAGATTGCCGACAAGGGCTTCGGTGACCAATGCCGAAATGCGATCGTCATGGCTTCCCCAAACGATCGTGGGCTGCGCCTGCTAAAAGCCTTCGAAGCACAGTGGGCCCATCACGGCGGAACGCTGCGTGGAAAATTAGTCGTCGAACAACAAACGGACGCTAACAAAGCGATGGGCGAATTACTGGGCTCAGGCTCAAGTGATCAACGTATTCAATCTGTCGAGCAGGCATTCGATATTCCGGTTGATGGGAGGGGTCGTGGCAGGAGTGATTTTGAGTGTATCTTCATGCTCGCCCCAGATCCCGTGACGGCCCGGTCGTGGAGACCCTTGCTGGTCTTTCATATGATAGGGGAAGTCCCTGTCTATGCGACCTCTGCGATCAATGATGGCGTTATCAATACGCGAAATCGTGATCTTAATGGCGTGGTCTTTTTAGAAACGCCAGCAATGCTGCCGCCCAGCCCGGCCGGTCGACTGGGACGACTGCGTGCTCTGGGACGGGATGCACTGGTGATGGCTCAGCACTGGCAGCAAGCACTCACGACTGAAAACTGGATTATCAAAGGTCAAACCGGACTACTCAGGCGCAGGGCAGACGGATCGATCGCAAGAGCCCTCGACTTGGCCACCTTTGATGGCGCGGAGGTACGCGCGCTCCAGTAAGCTAGAAGCTGACTCATGACGCGGAAGCGCCAGTGAAAAACATCGGTCAGATTTGGGAGCGAGATGCTGAGCGGTTCTTACTAAGCCAAGGCCTTGTATTACTGGCTCGAAACTTTTTAACACGTAGTGGCGAGATTGATCTCGTCATGCGCGACCAAGATCTGATCGTATTTGTCGAAGTCCGCTTCCGGAAGGCATCACGCTTTGGGACTGCCATCCACAGCATTGATAGACGAAAAAGCGTATGCGTAGTGCGATCAGCCAGCGTGTTCTTACAACAACATCCACAGTGGTCTAATCACCCTTGTCGCTTTGACGTAATCGCTTATGATGGCGTTGCGGCACGAGCCAATCCAACTTGGATTCAGGCCGCTTTTAACTGACTCATTTTGGTATCGACAAGCGGAAGGTCTGTGGACGTTTATCCTAGCATTGCCAGCTTTTTCCAAAGACACTTGGAAGCCTCTAGTTTGGCTGTGGATGCCATTGCAGAGACACTGGGTGACGCCATCGAACTCTTAGCCCAAGCGATCCTCGCCGATCGAAAACTATTTAGTATTGGTCTCGGCGCAGACCGTGCCAGCGCAACCGCACTGACCAGCTTGCTGCAACACGGCATATTGAGGGAACGCCCCAGTCTACCTGTGGTGGAACTCGCGACACACCAGATCGACGCGTCCGAGCTCGGGGTAGGCTGGGTGAGCCAGCAACTTCAAGCGCTTGGCCAGGCTGGCGATGTCGGTGTGGTCTTCGGCGCTACTCTGCAAGACTCAGACATTAAACGACTGGCGCTAACAGCAGAACAAAGGCAAGTATCGTTGATCTGGATAGGCAACCGAGGCCCCGGGATCAGCGTCAATTTGGCCCAGGAATCGATCGAAACAACGCTCGCGGTGAACCATACCCTCGCAGTTTGTCTTGCCCACCTCATTGACACCCATACCTTTGGCCCTCTGGAGACCTGAATCATGCTGATATCGCAACTCGCACTGAGACCAATCCTCATCCTCTCGCTGTGCGCAGCGTCTGCGCTGCTCAGCGGCTGCGGTACGATCATGTCCAGCGCGGGTGCGGGCCCTATCGAAGAAGACCCCGGAGAACGAACCTTTGCTCAGCAGATGACGGATGAGAGCATCGAAACCAAAGCGTTAGTCAACATCAACGCAGCCGATGAAGCCTATGACCAAGCGCATCTCAGCGTTGTCTCTTACAACGGATTTCTCTTGCTGGTAGGTCAGGTCCCCTCGGAGGCGCTCAAGGCACTGGCCACCGATGTCACACGTGACTTGGAGGCCGTCCGTCGCATCTACAATGAACTCGAGGTAGGCCCAGAAACCAGTGCCGGCACCCGCACCAATGACACGTGGATTACCACACAGGTCAAATCAAAGTTACTCGCCAGCTCGGATACACCGGGCAGGCGAGTCAAAGTCGTCACTGAAAACGCGGTCGTCTATCTCATGGGTTTGCTAACCGCCGCAGAGGCTGATCGCAGCGCGTTGGAGGCTGCCGAGGTGAAAAGCGTCACGCGAGTCGTTCAGCTATTCGAAATTATTACTGAGCCCGCTATTTAACAACTTTGAGGCTCGGGCGACCGCGGCCTGCGGGTGGCTCAGGTGGCTCCTCAGGTGTTTCCATCTCGTCGAACACCATGCCTTGGCCGTTCTCGCGGGCATAAATACCAAGGATAGCCAGAGTGGGTACTGCAATGTCTGTGGCAACACCACCAAAGCGACCGTTAAAGGTCACCAGGTCGTTACCCAGCTCCAATCCAACCACTGCACTTGGCGATATATTAAGCACGATCTGTCCATCCGTGACATACGCCTGAGGCACAGTCACCCCATCATAATGAACGTCGACTAAGAGGTGCGGCGTGCAGTCATTATCAATAATCCACTCATAAATGGCGCGGATAATGTAAGGGCGGCTAGAGGTCAACAGAGCATGCGGCCCTATGGACGCATCTCTCTTTCTTGGATGGTGAGGCTCTCCTGAAAAGCCTCACGTTGGAACAATCGCTCCATATAATCAAACAGCGGCTTCGACTGCTTACTCACCCGTATGTCCACGCCCAAAGCGGGAAGCCGCCACAAAATGGGGGCAACGCAGCAATCCACCAAAGAAAACTCTTCGCTCATGAAAAATGGCTTTTCAGCAAAGATAGGCGCCACAGCCATGAGGCTCTCTTTCAGTTCCTTGCTCGACTTGGTCACAACGTTGTCACTACGCGATGACTGAATGGCATCCACTAAAGTGGCCCAATCTCGCTCAATACGGTAGACAAATAAACGACTCTCGGCACGCGCTACGGGATAAACAGGTAGCAAAGGAGGATGCGGAAAACGCTCGTCGAGGTACTCCATCATGACTTTCGATTCGTACAACACCAGTTCTCGATCCACCAGCGTGGGCATACTGCTGTAAGGGTTGAGTTCACTCAGCTCTGGCGAAACCGCACCATTTTCAGACTCGACCAACTCAACGGTCACGCCTTTCTCTGCCAATACCAAGCGCACGCGATGGCTGTAATGACAAGTATTATCGGAGAACAAGGTCATGGAGGAGCGTTTAGAAACGATCCCAGAGGCATCATCAGGCATGTATTTTCAACTGATTAAAAGAGGGACATAGTCTACCACTCAAACGGCGGTAAAACTCGCCCCTCGGTACTTTGGAGGGTTTTAGTGGACGTCTTTCCAATATTCTCGGTTCAATAACCAAGCAAAGATGAAAAATAGCGCCAAAAACAGCAGTACGTAGGTCCCTATCCGCAATCGGTCCGCCTTATAGGGTTCGGCGGTATAAGCCAAAAAATTGACCAAGTCATACATCGCACCATCGAACTGCTCAGGCGTCATCACACCTGCGGCCGCCAGTTCTACCGTCTCGCAATGTGCCGCCTTGTCCGCGGGTTGACCCTGCGCGTCCGTACAACTCGACAAGCCTTGCAGCTCCATTAGCACATGGGGCATGCCAACATTGGGATAAACGCGATTATTGACGCCATAAGGTCTTTGCTCATCTTTGTAGAATGCACGGAGATAGGTATAAAGCCACTCCGGCTGTCGCGCACGTGAGATCAGCGACAAATCGGGTGGCGTCGCACCGAACCACACTTTGGCGTCGCCTTTATCCATACTGTTCGACATTAATGAGCCCAGCTTGATTTCGGGATCAAACACGAGGTTTGCCTTGTAAAGATCCTCGGGAATACCCAAATCGCGTGCAACCCGATTGTGCCGAGAATACTGCAACGAGTGGCATCCCATACAGTAACTGGCATACAGCGCTGCGCCCCGTTGCAAGGAAGGCTGATCGCTCTGATCGGCCTCGAACGCATCACAGGGCATGGTGCCGCAATCATAGGCGGACTCTGCGCCAACCACTTTGAGCGGCAAAAAGGCCAACACACCAATCAACACTAGGGTCGCCATGCTTTGCCACATGTTCATCCCGCCGTTCATGGTGACCCGCTCGGGTTCAGGCTTGGACCGATCGAGCCGTGACCACCAGGGCATCGCGAGGAAAAACAGGAAGTAAAAAATAGTGCAGATTTGAGCCAGTACCGTTCGCTCCGGGGTAGGAGACTTCACGCCCAATACACCGAGAATAATGAAGGAGGCCACGAACAGCAGCAGCATCACGCGATTCAACATGCCGCGGTAACGCCAAGAACGGACTGGATTTCGAT
>CAJWWJ010000117.1 GCA_913048575.1 uncultured Halieaceae bacterium | reverse complement strand
AGTTCCGCGCCATACTCTCAATTTCTTGCAGCATACCGGTCAATGGCGCTTGAACGGGTCGCGGACTGTATTGGTAAATGACATGAGTACCGCGACCCCGGCGGCGCTCCACCAGGGCGTCTTTGGATAAATCGTCCATCGCACGCTTAGCGGTAATCCGCGACACGCTGAAAATGTCCGCCAAACGCTCCTCAGGGGGTAATCGCGTACCATAAGCAAGCGTACCGTCCAAAATGCGCGACTTCAGTAACGAGAATAGCTGATGGTACAACGGCGTGGGCGACTGCTTTGATAGCTGACCGACAACGTGTGCGCTAAAGACTTCTTCCATTCGCTAAACTCTCGCTATGACAAGATCAATTCATTAAGCATAATGATATAACAAATTAGGTGTAATACCTATTCAGTCAGCATCGTAAGACGAGATCTTGGCCCAGCCCTCAATAATGGGGAAAAAACCACTCAGAGACTGATTAAGTTATAATGATATATCTTTAGACGCGGGGAAAGGTTAATGGGAGTAACTGAATTAGCGGTGCTGCGCTGGCTACACATCCTTGCGATGGTGTATTGGCTCGGTGGCGAATGGGGTGTCTTCAATACTTCAACCCATGTAATCAATCGCAAGTTGTCGATGGAAGAGCGCCGTCGGCATATGCAAACAGCCTATAACATCGACATCCTTGCGCGGATCGGCATCATTAGCCTGCTGCCTCTCGGTCTTCATATGGGTCATCTATGGGGCGTTCAGCCCTTTGGTGGCGGCTTTCTGGTGGCGGTGTGGCTATTGGCGATCGGCTGGCTGACGCTGTGTGTTTCCGCCTACGTTTATCGCGAAACCGATCGCGGCATCCAGTTGACGCTGTGGGATGAGCGCGTCCGTTTTGTCTTGATCCCCATCATGGTCATTACTTCCATCAGCTCGCTGATGGGCTATGGGCCCTTCAACGTGGGCCCGATGCAATACTGGTTCTCCATCAAGATTTTGCTGTATAGCGTCACGCTCATGATCGGCCTCAAGCTGCGCTTTATCATGCGCGAGTGGACCACCCTGTTCAGAGTGTTAGCCGAGGGCCCCAATCAAGCCGCTGAGGATCAGCTGGAGAAGAGCTTAGTCGTGGGCAAACGACTGGCCTACTGTTACTGGGTGACGATCGCCTCGGTTGCCTTTTTTGGTGCGACCAAAGCGATCTAAGGTTGCCATTTCGCTAGTCAATCTGAGTGATTGCGGCGTCAACAATCGAGCCGGGTGACGCGTGCCAAATGGCGTCACTCCGCTCCACCAAAAGCGCTTCGAGCAGTCTTTTCACGGCAGACACACGGTGCGGTTGACCCACTAGCCAAGGGTGTAGATTCAGCGCCAGCAATCGCCCTCCCTGCTTTTGGCCTTCTTCGATCAGTAAATCTGCAGCATCAATCACCTGTTGTACAAAACTCTCTTCACTGTGCAGATTTTGAGTCAGCACAAAGACATCATCGAGCTCCAAGCACGAAGGCAGGCATGTCATGTCACCTTCATCCGTTTTAAACGGGTAGGGCAGTTCGTCGTTCACCCAATCACATTGATAGCTAAATCCGTTGCGCATCAGTAGCTCAGGCGTATTGGCAGTTTGACTGCGTCCAGGACTCAACCAACCCTTCAAGGGCTGATCGGTAAATGCCTCGAGTGCCTCACGGGTTTGCGCAATCCACTCAGACTCTGTTGCAATCTCAATGTCACCGGCATGCATACACAACATGTTCCAACCATGACCCAGCCATTCGTAACCGGTCGCTGCCAACCGCTCCATAAGCCTTGGATAACGCAGTGCCAAGGCACCTGAAATCGCAACCGAGGGTGTCGCCTGATACTGCTGCATTAATGTCAATATTCTGAAAATACCGACTCGATTACCATAATCGCGCAGGGTGTAATGTCGCAGGTCCGGGTAGGGCATGGTCAGCGCCCCTGGTGGCGCGACCACGGGCTTTTCTCCCGAGAGTGGAAAATGCTGAACGGATAAATTAATCCATAGCGCCAACGGTTTATTGTCCGGCCAGACAATGGGGGCCCGGTCTTGCAGCATGGACCACCGATAACGATCGTGGTCCATGCCATAGTGACGCCGTGGATAAGACAATAACTCGTCGCTCATGCTGATGGCACCACCGCGTTGCCCTCTAATTGTTGTCGACCATGGGCAATTGTGTATTCGGCAATCTCTCGACCAGTGGTGACCCAAACATCACTATGACCGGTGATGTATTCGAGTGCCTCCTCAAAGGCGCGCAAACGGTGAGGGCAGCTCACCTGATAATTGTGTGTGGGGATGCACATCACCGTGCCACTGTCAGCACCCTCAGCATACAACTGATCAAATGCCAGACGGATGCTCTCACCGTAACGGCGCGGCTCCCTCTTTTGCACCACGTAAGCAATGGTGTCATTGAGTTCTAAAGAATAGGGAATGGAGACAAACGGTTTATCAGATCGCGTATTCACCCATGTCGGCTGATCATCATGGAATAGATCACAGGTATACAAGCCGCCCGCCTCAGCAAAGAGATCAATCGTGTGATTTGAATGAGACAAAGCTGGCGCCAGATAACCTGCTGGGCGCTGACCCACGGTGCGCTCAATCGTGTCCATGGCGTCTTCAATCATCTCGCGCTCTTGGTCCTCTGTCAGACCATAGGTATAGCGCGTGTTGTAAATCCCATGACTGAAAAATTCCCAGTTTCGCTCGGCGCACAAGGCAATAATTTCAGGATGATGCTCGCACAAAGCGGCCGATAGGCTAATAGACCCGCGCACGCCATATTTGTCGAGCAAGGCCATTTGCCGCTGATGGCCGACGCGATTACCGTAATCTCGAATACTGTAACCTGGCACAGGCGGATAAGGGTGAGGCCATGCCTGACGGTGAGGATTGATCGGGGGATCGAGCTCGTAAAACTCAATATTAGGCGCCACCCAAAACGCCAAACGCGCACCATTTGGCCACACGATTTTAGGCCGCTCATCGTAAGGGCTGTAATCGTATAGGGAGAGCTCTGGAAATTGCACTATCTCGGTCACGAGCGCTCCTGCTGCGACAACCAATCTAGCACCTCACCCACTCCCATCACGTCAGCATACTTAATCGCCAGATCCGTTAAGTTAGCAAAGTGGTAACTCTCGTGCTTATCTGCGACACACTCCTCAGGCACTATGGTGCGATATCCTCGAGACAAAGAATCCACAGCCGTCGCCCGAATGCAGCCACTGGTCGAACCGCCCGTCATAACGACTGTATCGACTTGATGCCAGACACATAAGGACTGCAACGCCGTCTCAAAAAAAGCGGAGGGCATTTTCTTGCAGTAGATCACATCACGCTCAGGATCAATCTGAAGCCGATCATCAAACTCGGCGCGCTCCGAACCAAATTTAATATTCTGGAGGGAGTCTGGCGTATCAGTGCGGGTGCCCCAGATACCGCAGTCTTCTCCGGACGCCATAAAAGCGACGTGAGTCCAGACAACAGGCCAGCCCAGTGCGTGAAAAGCGCCCGCTAAATCATTCACATAGTGCAGCTGATTAGGATCGGTTTCGTACGCCGTCTTAAAAAGATCGGTCCGTGTGTAAGCCTTTTGCAGGTCGATATTCACCAAGATGGCTTTTTGGCCAAAGCCAAAGCGGGCACGGCTGGGGTTTTCCTGGAGCTGTCGAAAAATCTGTCGTGCGGTGAGATCGCTGGTTTCCATTACTGATCCTGTTTTGCTGAAGTGCAGAGCATCATGATATAAAAACATATCATTAATACATAGCAAGATCTGACGAGCAGAGTTGCATCTCGACAGATCAAAAGGGGTTCACATGGGGCACAAGCTTATCCGAGGCGTAATTGAATACACCAGCAGAAAACCGGAACGCATGGGTGAAACGCGCGGAAGAGAAGCTTTTACGCTAACTTGTCAGCCCGATGGCGTCGACGTTTTACTGGCTCACTGCGAGATTGACGATGCACCCAAAGTCACTCGCGACGTTTGTATTGCACTGCACCATGCAGATTCTAGCCCTATTGATTGCTCTGTGCGCTTGTCGGTCGGCGGACAATTTGAGGGGTCAGGCTGGATGCGCTTTGCAAAAGGCTATGCAGAGTGTGAAACCTTTAACGCACGCGATGGGCGCATTAGCCAAGAATTAGAAACAGACGGCAAAGTAGGGTGGCTACAAAGCCATCCCATTGTGGGAGATGCACTGTTAATGCGCCTTTACCCGCTCGAACAGGGCCCAGGCGTTCATTCGCTAAACAATGTGTTCCTGACGTCACCCGATCACCGTGGCGCCACTGGCCCGTTCTTTTTTGTCACCTCATTTGATTTAGTGTACGTCGGCGAGGAGCAGATCGAGGTCGCAGCCGGCATCTTCCAAGCCCGGCACTTTCAGGTCACAGGTACCGCTGGTAACCTGCCCGAAGAGCACCCCCCCTATGACGTTTGGTGCACCGCCGATGATGACTACCTCCTTTTGCGGGCCAGTGCAGAGGGTTATATGCAAACCCACTACGAGCTCACCGAAGTCACTATTGAGGAAACACCATGAGGGCTCGTTTGGCTCTTGGAGCTAGGCCGATCGCGACGATCAGTCAGTCGTGATTGAGAATATGACACTGCGAGTCCCGAGGCTGAGTGACGCAGTGGCCGCCTACCATGCCCTCGGCTATCAAGACGCACCCTTCAGCACGGACAGTGCCGCTGCCATAGCACTGACAGATCCCATGCTCACAGCCTGCCCCAATCACACGATTCTCATGTCTCAAGAACCCTATCAAACCCTGACGTTCATCGAATGGGATGGTGATGTTCCCACCCCTTTTGCAGCACCCGGATGGGCGGCAATGGAAGTACTCGTCAAAGATCTAGACGCACTTTTTGCCGAGCTACCCCCCGCGTTTTCGCTATTGAACCCGCCGGCTGCGTTGTCGTTCTCAGAGCACATTCGTGCAATGCAGGTCGCAGGACCTGCCGGAGAATTGATTTACTTCACAGAGGTATCCGGTGAGGTGCCGGGATTTACCTTGCCGACAGCGACCCAGCAAGTGAATCAGTGCTTTGTCATGATCAATGCGGTGACTGCTATTCAGACATCCATTGATTTTTATGCCCGGTTGCTTGGCTGCGCGGCCCCCTCGGCAATGCCTGCACGGGTTTCGATTTTATCGCGCAGCAATGGGCTCGATGAGGACCACCGCCATGCAATCGCTCCGATTGCGCTCAGCCCAGGACAACTCTTTGAACTCGATCAATGGATCGAGCGGCCCGCTGCTGTGGGTCAACACCCGCCCTGTGGATGGCACTCGCTATCCATCAGGCGCAACACGCCCCCTCCAGAGGGTATGGCAACGGCGCCTGCCGTCATCACTGAACATCTTCATTGCTACGACATCGCCACGCCAGATGGCGAACGTATTCTGTGGCTTTGCCCCCACCATTGAGAGACGCCCATGTATAACGTTGTGCTGTACGTCCACGTGTTAGCGCTAGTCTATTGGCTTGGGGGTGATCTCGGCACGTTTTTATCGAGCCGACACGTGTTACGCAGCGAGCTCGGTGTGGAGTCGCGCCAAACCGCTTTCAATATTCTGATGGAATGCGACATGGGTCCGCGCTTAGCCATGCCGCTCATTTTGGGCTCTGGATTTCATCTCAGTAGCTTGCGCTGGCCTGGGCTGTTACCCGATGGAACCGCACTCATCGGCTGGCTCGTGGTGATGGTCTGGGTGGCGTTGGTCGCCGCCATTCACAGTTCGGTCGGTCAGCGTGTTCCTTCCCTGACCCAGTGGGACCTTCGCTTACGCTTTGCCGTAGTCGGCGGGCTACTGGGTGTCGGTGGATACGCTTTTGCGATCGGCTTGCCAGGATGGCTCGCACTCAAAATAACGATCTTTGCGACACTGGTCGCTTGTGGCATTGCCGTGCGTTTTGCACTGAAGCCTTTTGCGATCGCGTATCTCGGCATGGTCACTGATGGCCCGAGTGATGAGAGGAACACCGCCATGATCACTCATATGAGTGTCGTGCGTCGTTATGTCTGGGTGATTTGGGTCGGTCTTTTTGTCAATACGGCGCTTGGATTACATGTGGTCACATTCTAATCCTGCTTAGGCACCGTACCCGAGGGGCCCTGGGTAAGCGACGCAAGCTCGTATCTGGTTTGCATGTACCCATCCACCTGCGCTCGCAACACAATAAAGTTCCCATCAGACGAGGTCCATATATGATACCGAGGATGACCGCCCGCTTGGTTGCTTCCCTCAGGATCAACAGCCGGATCACCGTAACAGAAATGCAGGGCAGCAAATTGTCCGGCTTCAATCGTGATGGCCTCCTCACCGAGAAAAAAAATATCCAGCGGCGGCTCATGAACCATCAAACGCGGCCCAGATGCACCACGATGATCCAGCGAACAAGTGGGAAAGTGGCTGATTTGGCGATGGTCAGGTTCCGCCCCAAACCCTAACCCTCCCAAGAGCCACGCGTCTGCCTGAATCGGATGCGTCACAAAAAAAGTGGCTGCCGCACTTCCCTCCCAGCATTCCTGAAAATCCTCCCCCTCAATCGTGCGGCCC
>CAJWWJ010000116.1 GCA_913048575.1 uncultured Halieaceae bacterium | reverse complement strand
AACCGCGATTATTCACCAGGCTCATTGCCGCCTGATTAATGCTTTTAGAAAACCAGATAAAGGTGAGCTTACCGACGGCCAAAAAGACCAAGAAATCCGATCGCTGATTGCCCAGTAGCTTGACGAACACCACATAAAATACGGCCACGTAAAGCAATGGCTCCACTACCCACCATAAATAGCCGAGCGCAAACCGCCTAGCCTCAGCCTTGAGCTGAAAGCGAGCAAGCGTATCCATAAGGGTAAGGTACTGGCGTATGGGCAAGGGCATTCTCAACGCATCATTGATAAGCAATTTTCCGAATCTGCTGGTCGCACAACCCAGAAAATTAACAGACTGCAATCCGGTAGCAGTTTATCATGCTCGTCGACATTATGATTGAGCATCGATGAGCCACGCACCCCGCAAACGCTTTGGTCAAAATTTTCTTCGCGATGAAGGCATCATCGAAGCCATCGCACGCGCCATAGCACCAGACCAGGCGCAGCACCTTGTCGAAATTGGGCCAGGAGAGGGGGCGATTACGCAATCACTGATAGCCAGTGGCTGCCGGTTCGATGCGATTGAGTTAGATCGTGACTTACGCACTCGCCTGTTGGCGTCTTTTAGCACCTATGACAATTTCACCTTGCACAGCGCAGACGCCTTAAAGTTTGATTTCGCGTCGCTGCAGCAAGGTGAGCAAGCACTGCGCGTCATTGGCAACCTGCCCTACAATATATCCACTCCTTTATTGTTCAAGCTACTCGATTACGGCGCATTAATTGCCGACATGCACTTCATGCTACAGCTCGAGGTCGTGGAACGGTTAGCAGCTGAGCCTGGCAATAAAAACTGGGGGCGCCTAGGCGTGATGGCGCAATTCCAATGTGAAGTAGAGCAACTCTTCGAGGTACCCCCTGAGTCATTTTTTCCCCCACCAAAGGTGCAATCAGCCGTTATTCGATTGACCCCAAGACAAACACCGCGATGGGCACAAGTGGATCGCGAGTCACTCGCTAAGGTGGTGAGCCAAGCCTTCTCGCAGCGGCGGAAAACGTTACGTAATAACTTCAAAAACAGTCTCACTGACGCGCAATTTGAGACGGTAGGAATCGACCCGCAGGCCAGAGCTGAAACACTGACCATTGACCACTTCGTAGCGCTGGCAAGCATCAGTCGCTCATAGCGTTTTTTTAAAGCGGGTCAGGACAATCACCTTATTACACCTCATCAAAAGCCGGGCAACCGCACTGAGTTTTGGCGCCTAGCAAAGCTTGCATTATCGCTTGTGCAGCGCCATTTATTGAGTACGGGTCGCCGTCACGACTTGCCACCTACCGCCCATCACTTAAAGCTCAAAAAGGGATGCGGCCTTTAAAACATGACTAAAAACACCCTACACTGGAGCGTATTCTCTTTCTGGTCCGAGTATGAGCACCTACGTCGTCGGCGATATTCAAGGTTGCTTCGAGCCTTTTCAGCACTTGCTGAAGCAGGTCCGGTTCAACCCCGATAAGGACCGCCTGTGGAGTACCGGCGATCTCATCAACCGCGGTCCTCAAAACCTCGAAACCCTACGCTGGTTTTATACCCATCGCGACAACGTCACGGTCGTACTAGGCAATCACGATTTGCACCTTATGGCGGTCTCTGCCGGCGCACGCAAACCCAGCCGTAGCGATAACATCCACGACATTATCGAGGCAGATGATCGCGAACCGCTCTTGGAATGGCTGAGGTATCGGCCATTAGTGCATCACGAAAATAAAGTTACTCTGGTGCATGCAGGCATCCCACCGATGTGGCATGTCGAAGATGCCCTAGCGCGCGCCAGTGAAGTCGAAACCGTGCTCCAGAGCGAGAACGCGATGGCATTTTTTAGAGCAATGTACGGCAACGAGCCGAGCGCTTGGAAAGACGATCTCACTGGGATGACTCGTCTGCGCGTTATCACCAATTACTTTACCCGCATGCGTTACTGCACCTCTGAGAGCGAACTTGACCTCATCAGTAAGGGTCCAGAACCCGTTTCCGATGTATTACCAGGTGAAGAGGTGGCGCCGTGGTTTCGCCATTCCAACCGACTGACAAAAGACGAAACGATTCTGTTTGGGCACTGGGCATCGCTCGAGGGGTGTAGCGATGATCCCAATATTATCGGCCTAGATACAGGCTGCGTTTGGGGCAGGACTCTGACCTTCTATGAGCTCGAAACTGGACAGCGTCATAGCTGCAGTTGCAGCAGCTGATCCTCTCTGGGATATCGGAACGGCAGCCGGCCCAACTTTCGTTCGCACAGCGCCTCCGATTGCAAGCACCGAAATATAGCAATGACACCATCATGGTTGCGCTCAAAACAGATGACATTGAAATCTTAAGCGCCTTGCTGACGCATTTCTGCATCTCGTTGAATCTCGTTGCATTGCACAATATTCGGCCACCATGACGGAATCGGCCAGCGAGCGTCGTCGATCTAGCATCAAATTAATCTATCGCAGATGGCTGTCCTAACGCACACAGAAGCTAGATAATAAAATTTTACAGCGACCCCTAGGTGTTGGCTCAGAGATGAAAAGCTTCCTTGTTGGCGGTGCTGTCCGCGATACCTTATTGGGCTATCCATTTCACGAAAAGGACTGGGTCGTGGTGGGCGCCACCCCTGCGGAAATGATTGAAGCCGGCTATACACAGGTCGGGCGTGATTTCCCTGTTTTCCTGCACCCTGACTCCAAAGAGGAATATGCCCTTGCTCGCACTGAGCGCAAATCAGGGCCCGGCTATCACGGTTTTGTCGTGCATGCTGACCCAGCAGTAACGCTCGAGGAAGACCTTGAGCGGAGAGATCTCACGATCAATGCCATGGCGATGGATGCCTCGGGCGATATCATCGACCCCTATCATGGCCAGCAAGATCTCGCAGACCGCGTATTACGTCACGTGTCGCCTCATTTCGTCGAGGATCCCCTGCGGGTGCTGCGGGTCGCGCGTTTTGCTGCGCGTTATCACCACCTGGGGTTTACCATCGCGCCCGAGACTGCCGCCCTGCTGAGTCAAATCGTCGCCGCGGATGAGCTCCCCCATCTCTCGATCGAGCGGGTTTGGGTGGAAATAGAGAAAGCGCTTGGAACGACTCATCCCGAGGTGTTTTTTCATACCCTTGCGGACTGTCAGGCACTGGCCGTCTTATTGCCAGAGCTCTCGGTATCCCAGGGAATTGCCGCCCTCGCGCGAGCCGCGCCCCATACGCCTCGGCTTGACTGCCGCTGGGCGTCGCTGCTGTCAGATCTGCCTGAGGCGCGCGTGAAGGCCATCAATCAGCACCTCAAAGTCCCCAATGCCTATAGCCTGCTTGCAACTCGGATCAGTGTTGCACGTCCCACGCTTAAGACCGCCCTAAAAAATGCTTCCGAATGCATGGTATTGATCAAACTACTCGATGCCCTGCGCAGGGATGAGCCCTTCGAGGGAGTCTGTGAGACGTTAATAGCGCTAGAGCAAAACAGCGATGAGGCCAACACGACCATTGAGCTGCTTCGCAACGCGTGTAAACAAGCACGCACGGTGACCGCAGCTGATTTTACCGAATCGAGGTTAACCGGTCCCGATTTAGGGGCGGCGATTGAGGCCGCTCGAATAGAACAACTCCGAGAAGTGCTGCCCTAATCGTTAGGTTTAGGGCCGCTCAATCACCACCCCGACGCCTTCGGCCTCTGACACCGCTCCAGGCTTGGTGATCGTCATGCGCAAGCGACTGATAGCATGCTCGGCTAATAATACGGTCGCTAAATGTTCCGCTAAGGCTTCGAGTAATTGAAATCGTGACGCATCACAGACCGCAATTACCCGCTGAGAGATCGCCGCATAATCAAGGGCGTCCTCCAGCGCATCGGTTGCCGCAGCGCGGCCAAAATCCGCCTGAAGCGCTAGGTCGATCACCAGCGTTTGGCGAATATCGCGCTCCCAGTCATAGCAACCAATGACCGAAGTGGCTTTTAGACCGGTGATAAAAACGGTATCCATAGCGTGCGTCCTTACTGCGCGAGTCTTCGGCGGGCCATCTTGGTACGCCCCGCAAGCTGCCCACTTTTTCTCATCACGGCGCCGAGAGTTCCGTCATGGGCCAACGCGGCCTGACTTCAGCATCCGGCCCATCACACTCGCCGGCAGCCAACCGTAATGCACCGGCAAAGGCAATCATGGCACCGTTGTCGGTGCACAATTTAGCGGTCGGATAAAAAACCTCACAACCCTCGAGCTTCTGTTCGAGCGCCGCGCGCAAGCGCACATTGGCGCTCACGCCTCCCGCCATCACCAACCGGGTCAACTGTTCTTGTTTGAGTGCACGCCGGCACTTGATGACCAATGTGTCCACAACCGCCATCTCAAATGCGCGCGCGATGTCAGCCTTATCTTGATGGCTGAGCCCACCATCTGCTTCACACGCCTTGACGGTCGTGAGCGTGTGCGTCTTCAGACCCGAAAAACTGAAATCAAGCCCACCCTGCTTCACCATTGGCCTCGGGAAATCAAATCGCGAAGGGTCACCCTCCTCCGCCAACTGTGCGACCTGAGGGCCTCCGGGGTAGGGTAACCCCAGCATCTTGGCAGTCTTATCGAAGGCCTCACCGGCGGCATCATCGAGGGATTCGCCGAGCAACTGATACACCCCCAAGCCGTCCACCCGCACTAATTGCGTATGTCCACCCGATACGAGCAGCGCCACTAAGGGGTAAGCGGGGGCGTTTTCAGCCAACATGGGTGCGAGCAAATGGCCCTCCATATGGTGTACGCCAAGGCTGGGCACACCGAGCCCAACGGCAATAGCGCGGCCAAGCGTTGCGCCGACCATGAGCGCGCCAGCGAGCCCAGGTCCCGCGGTATACGCCACGCCACCAATATCAGCGCGGGTGATATCAGCCTCTAACAAGGCCTGATCAACTAACGGTAAGGTCTTGCGCACATGATCTCGGCTCGCCAGCTCCGGCACGACGCCCCCATACTCGGCATGAATAGCGACCTGCGAATACAACACGTCTGCGAGTAGCCCCCGCTCCGTGTCATAGACGGCCACACCGGTCTCATCACAGCTTGTTTCAATACCCAATACCCGCATGACGCCTTTGTCCCTCACCTGCCCAATAACCACGGCGGCGCCATTATGAACCGCCAAAGAGGGCGCGTTAAGCGCAATCGGACCCTCAAATCGACGCTGGAGGCCAAAAAGGGACAAAAACTAACACCCGGCAAGGCTTTGCAAAATCACTGTTTGGCACCTATACTGCGCGCCCTTTCGTTGGGTCCACGCCTTAAAGCGTGGTTTGTAGACACCACAGGATAGATGAATGCCCTCTATTAAGTTAAAAGAGAACGAGCCATTCGACGTTGCATTGCGTCGTTTTAAGCGTTCCTGCGAAAAAGCTGGTTTGATTGCCGAAGTTCGTAAGCGTGAGCATTACGAGAAGCCAACTACAATCCGCAAGCGTGCTGCTGCAGCCGCTGTGAAGCGCCACGCCAAAAAGGTGCTGCGCGAAAACCGCAAGCGCCAGCGTCTCTACTAGTCGCTAGAGCAGCACTCAGACCCCGATGAGCGAGACACTCTCTCTAGTCGAGCAAGTCAAAGCTGCCATGAAGGCGGCGATGAAAGCGCGGGAAAAACAAACCCTCTCTACCATTCGCTTGATCCAAGCGGATTTCAAACGCATCGAAGTTGACGAGCGTATCGAGATTGATGACGCGCGCGCGATTGCCATCATGGACAAAATGGTCAAGCAGCGGCGTGATTCGGCGAAGCAATATCGTGATGCCGATCGTCCCGAGCTAGCAGACCAAGAAGACGCTGAAATTCTCGTGATACAAACCTTTTTACCCGAACAACTCTCAGCTGCCGATATCGACGCACTCATCGATGAGGCACTGGCAGGTATCGAGGCAACTGGCATGGCAGCAATGGGCCAGTTGATGGGTAAACTGAAGCCTCAACTTCAGGGGCGGGCCGACATGGGCGAAGTCTCGCAACGCGTCAAGGCCAAACTCGGCACCTGAGGCGCCTGTATACCGGCTTGCCTTTTACGAGGTCATCGCACGCTCACATCACACACGTTCGCGTCGCACACCGACACACCAAGTGCCGTTTCATCACGCATTGCTTGCCCTCCTCACGGCGGAGGTCCACACTGTTCTCTCGCTTCGACTCATTCATCTGCGCTGTTGGTAACGACGGCGCAAGGTACAACGACTCCAGACGACCGATACTGTGGCACGACTTTCGCAAGCTTTCTTAGACGACCTGCTCGATCGCCTCGATATTGTCGAGGTCATCGACCGACGCGTTAAGCTCAAAAAAGCCGGTAAAAATTATACCGCTTGTTGCCCGTTTCATGATGAGCGCACCCCTTCTTTTTCTGTCAATCCAGACAAGCAGTTTTACTACTGCTTTGGCTGTGGCGCTGGGGGTAACGCCCTCGGTTTTGTGATGGATTACGAGCGGCTCGACTTTCGTGAGGCGGTGGAGGCTTTAGCGCAAACAGTCGGGTTAGAGATCCCTGAGGACGACCCGCGCACCGGACAGGAGCCGCCAAAGGATCAAAACAAGCCGCTGTACGAGATTCTGGAACAATCCAGTAAGTTTTATGA
>CAJWWJ010000115.1 GCA_913048575.1 uncultured Halieaceae bacterium | reverse complement strand
AAGACCCACCATCCCGTAGTCGAGTGCCTCCGCAACCCGCCATACTCGACCGATATCACGCGTATAAAAATAAGCGGCCAATCCAAACTCCGTATCATTCGCCAGTGCAATCGCCTCTGACTCATCATGAAATACGGTAACGGGCGCAACTGGACCAAAAATCTCATTGCGAAAAACCGCCATATCCGGTGTCACATCCGTCAATATCGTCGGCTGATAAAAGCACGGTCCCAAGTCAGACCGTGCCCCGCCCAAAGCGATAGTCGCCCCTGCGGCGGTCGATAACGCCACTAATCGCTCCACGTCATCCACCGCTCCCTCGTTGACCAGGGGTCCCTGATCAGTATTAGGATCAAGTCCATCGCCCATTTTGAGCGCCGCAGTAGCGGTCACCAACCGATCGACGAACTGCTCGTAAACTCCGTCCTGCACGAGAATTCGATTTGTGCAGACGCAGGTTTGCCCGCTATTTCGATATTTTGATACCAATGCCCCTGCCACGGCCGCTTCAATATCAGCGTCGTCAAAGACGATAAAAGGCGCATTGCCACCCAGCTCCATTGAGGTGCGCTTCAAGGTCTGCGCACAGGCTTGCTCCAATTGTCGACCCACATCGGTTGAACCAGTGAACGTGAGTTTACGCACGACGGGGCTGTCTGTTAGTGCGGGCCCAATCGCCGAGGACGCGCCCACAACCACATTGACAACACCAGGGGGCACGCCTGCCCGATGCGCCAATTCGGCCATAGCCAAAGCCGACAACGGGGTCTCCGAGGCCGGCTTGATCACTATAGAACAGCCCGCGGCCAGCGCTGGAGCCGCCTTGCGGGCGATCATCGCATTCGGAAAATTCCATGGCGTAATCGCCGCGACCACACCGACCGGTTGCTTAATACAGATCACACGCTTATCTGCCGAGGGAGCCGGTATCACATCGCCATCGATTCTCTTAGCTTGCTCACCAAACCACTCCATAAACGCCGCGCCATAGGCCACCTCACCGCGACTCTCGGCAATTGCTTTACCCTGCTCAATCGTCATGATTTGGGCGAGATCTTCTTGATGCGTCATCATCAACTCATACCAACGGCGCAACACCTGCGCTCGATGCTTGGCCGGCTGAGCCTTCCAAGCACTCATCGCCACATCGGCAGCAGCAATTGCTTTTTCGGTACCCACGCGATCAGTGGTTAACACCTCAGCAACCACATCTCCCGTTGCTGGATTCACAACGGGTAACTTGTGCCCTTCGCCTTCCTGCCAAACACCGTCGATAAACGAGGAGTTACGCAGCAGCGCAGAATCTGAGAGTTGAAAAGACATATCGTCTCCTATTGGTTGCTTATCAGTCCACGAGACATCTGCGCGTGGCACCCGCGTCACATCAAACCAGACGGTGTGACATTAGCGTCACGCCAGACCGGGCATCTTAATGTAGCCCTCCCATTAACAACACCATCGATTAACAACACCTTCGATTGAACACTGTCGCCAGTCCTGCAGAGTGCACTCACTCGACACAGCGCCTACTCACAGTATTGTCCCGACGCAAGCGCCAACGCACCGTCTTAACGTAAGCCCAGAAAAATTAACACCAATGCCGCCAAAAAAAGCGTTTCGAGCCCCAGTAACACCACGGGTCTCACACCAATCTCTATGATGTCGCGCAGCGACGTCTTCATTCCCAATGCCGTGATTGCCAGTAATAACAATACCGGCGCCATACCCGCTAACGACTGGCTCACTGGAACGGGAATCCACCCGGTGCTATTTGCCGTGAACAACACTAAAAAACCTAACAAGAATAGCGGCACTCGGGGTATTCGTCGGCTCACGGTTGGATCGCTATGGGACGTCGTAATCCACACCGTGATTAACGCGACAACGGGCATGAGCATGGCCACTCTGAACAGCTTCACTAAGGTCGCAGCATCACCCGATTCCAGGGAGACGCTGTAACCTGCACCCACCACTTGAGCCACATCGTGAATCGCCGCGCCAATAAAAAAGCCCATGGCCTGATCGTCGAGTCCCAGATAGTTGCCGATGACCGGATAAAAAATCATTGCGAAGGTGCTGAAACTCGCCACGCCAATCACCGTAAACGAGGTGAGTTTCTGTTTATTCTCCGATTCGGGTAATACGCTCGCTATCGCCATTGCCGCCGATGCACCACAAATTGCTACCGCACCGCCGGTCAATATGCCAAGGACTCGATCGACCTTGAGTAACCTAGCACTGATCACGCCCATGATAATCGTCAACCCAATTGCGGCGATCAGAAACAATACGGATTGCCAGCCCAACTGCACTAAATCTGAAAACGTCAATCGCAAAGCCAGTAGCGCGACACCAAAGCGCAGTGCGGGCCCCGCCATCAGATCTAGGCCCAACTGCATTCTTTTGATATCGCCAACAAAGTGGCAGGCCATACCCAATAGCAAGCCCATTAACATAGCGGGCGCACCGTAGCGCGAGGACACCACCGTGGCCGCGATGGCCAGTGCAGCCGATACCATCACACCGGGTAGGTACTGTTGAAACGGTAAACCGATCACTGAGTGGCTCCCAAGCCTTTTGCCAGCATGACTGTCACCCGGCCACTGTCATTTTAACATTCGCAACCCGTCTATCGTCACTGAATATCTGATCTTGACTGCGAAAACGGCATGCCCCCCAATCGACTGGCAGGATCCCTTTGAGCGTGGCGCGCGGCTCACTACAGTACAGCCCATGGTTTGAACGAGCACCAAGGAGCTTGCCCAAGGGTCGCCAGCACCAAAACTGAACAATGCGCGTCGTCATGAGGGGGTCGATCCGAATCTCGCTATCGAGACCGGCCAAGTACACCGCCACAGTGCTCACATACTCAGTTTAGGAAACAGTCGAGTGGGGCTGTCCGCTTGTTTAAAGCGTCAGTTTTAAATGGAGATGCTGACGGAAAAGCGGCAAATGCTCGTCTTGCCGATGGCTCACAAATAGCAAGGTGCTGTGGCGTCGCGTTTCGATGGTCGTCAGAAAACTCAAGATGCGGTCCCGATTAACCTCATCCAGTCCCTGTGTGGGCTCATCGAGCACCAACAGCAAGGGCGACTTGACCATCGCCCTCGCAATTAGCACGAGGCGCTGCTCTCCATAGCTTAAGGAGTGAAACGGCAGCGACGCTTTCGCCTCCATGCCCACCGCCATCAACCACTCACGACCCAGCCGCGTTTGGAAATCAGATAACGGATCGTACAGCCCAATCGAGTCATGGAACCCTGAACACACCGCCGCCAGCACGTCGCACCTCACGGTATAGCGACGATGTAAGTCATTGCTGACCAAACCAAGATGCCGCTTAATGTCCCAAACGGACTCACCTGTCCCCCGTCTATGACCAAAGACGGTGACGTCGTTGCTGAAGCACTGCGGGCAGTCACCTGTGATCAACCCCAGCAGAGTCGATTTGCCCGCCCCGTTTTCCCCAGTCACTAACGTATGCTGCAGGGGCGCAATACTGAACGAGAGTTCATGAATGACAGGGCGCCCACCGTAGCGCACGGTACAACCGGCCAGCTCCGCGATAAATGGTGCATCATAATGTGACAGCGCAATAGCATCATCGGGAATACCTGGCTGCGCCTGCGAGCTTTCGGCAACGCACTCCCCCAGCTCAATCAATGCCTGTTCTCGCGACCCTGCGTTCAGCACCGCCAGCACACCGTCTTCGACATAACCAAAACAGGTCACCCAGGCCGGGATATCGGACCGATTACTCAACAGCAATATCACTGCGACACCGCGCTGAATCGCGTGCTCGAAAGCGCTTGATATCGCCGCCACGGCGCCGGGATCCAGACCATCGAACGGATTGTCGCAAACCAGTAGCCGCGAGTCCTCAAGCAAGGCTTTGAGCACCAGCAACTTGCGACTCTCCCCGGTACTGAGCTCTCGGTAAAACGCCTGCAAACGATGCCGCAGATTGAGTTGATCGATCAGGGGATCGCCCAATCTGTCAGACGGCAAGAAGTCTGCGACTCGGGTACCGGACTCATCATCCGTGAGCAAATCAGTGGCGGCCAATCGGCGTTCGTGCTCGTAGACCGCTTGCTGACTCTCAAATGAAATGAGTGCGATGTCAGCGATAGCGATCCCTCGGTCAACCAAACCGGCCTCTGTGGAGAGCTCACCCACCAGCAACCGGTCAAGCAATTGTTTACCAGAGCCATTGCGACCAAAAATGCACCAGCCTTGGCCCCCACAGATACGCCAAGCCGGAATATTGAGTCCATCGCCCACAAAATGAGCAACACAAACCAGCTCAACCAAGCTTGTCATCCCTCAGCCACCTCTGTCAGCCGTCGAGTGGCCGCTTCTACCGATAGGCGGCCGGCAATGCGACGCAAGTTCTTCTGGGTTTTCCATCTCATTTATCGATACACTCCGCGCCGTCGATGCCATAGGGAATCACAACATGACTGATGTAGTTGACCGAGTTACAGAATTGAACCGCAACGCCCCTGGTTTCATCCGGTTATTAGGGGGTGAGATCACCGAACTTGCACTCGACGAACAGAAAGCCACTTTTGTCTTCACAGTGCCCCTCGAGTACTGCCACTCGGGCGATATTGTCCAAGGCGGTTTTGTTACCGCAATGCTCGATGCGGCCATGTCTCATGCCGCATTCGGAACGAACAGGACGATCACCGGCTTAGCATCGCTCAACATTTCAACCCAATATCTAGGCATTTGCCGTGGGAATCAGCCACTGAAGGTGAGTGGCTGGATCAGACAAGCGACCCATCGCACCGCTTTCTTTGAGGGTCACATTGTGTCGGCTGACGGGTCACTCGTCGCCACGGCTCAGTCGGTTGCCAAAGTCAGCCGGCAACAAGCGCCCTAAAATGAGCGATCAACGCAATCGTGGCAACACTTTTTCTGCGATATAGGCCATACGACGATTGCCTGTCTCGATACTTTCGCCGGGAAATTGTGCCCAGAAGTGAATGTCGGAGATCTGTGGGTACTGCTCGATCATCCCGCTCAGTTTCTCAACCGCCATATCTGCATCCCATAGCTCATACAAACCATTTTCAATGGCCGTGCGGCTATCTGGGAACAATGGGGTTTGATCTGGCGGACCAAACGCCCCCCACCGAATATATTCATTCGATTGATACAGCACGTGGTCTCCCACTATCGCCGCTTCCGCTTCGGGGTCCTCGGCGATAATTGCCCAGCAACCCAAGATAATGTTGCCCTCCTCCGGCGACTTACCATTGGCCGCCAAGCACTCAACGTAAGTATCCATACCAATACCACCCGTACACAAAAACCCGTCGGCAATTCTCGCCGCACGATCAATGGCTGGTGGCGCCATCCCTCCAAGAAAAAGCTTGGGGGCTGTTTTGGGCTGCGGTGTTATTTTGAAATCACCAACTGTGAATCGCTTACCCTCAAAATTTACCGGCTCTCCAGACCAAGCCCGACGCAGTATCTCAATGCCCTCTTCTACCAAACTGGGACGGTGTGAAATTTTACGGCCAAACTGATCAAACTCCATTTGGCGATAACCAATACCCACACCTAAATCAAATCGCCCACCCGAAATCAGTGACAGTGTTGCGGCATCCTCTGCCATCCGCACGGGATCTGCGATCGGTAACAACATGAGATTGGTGCCCAACCGCATGCGTTGAGTTCGTGCTGCAATCGCCGCATGGATCACCAACGGAGAAGGCGTATAACCGTCGTCGCAGAAGTGGTGCTCTGTTAACCAGACCGAATCGAAACCCATGGTTTCTGCTCGTTCTATTTGATCGAGACGCTCTGCATAGAACTGCTCAAAGTCTATCTGCCATGGCTCAGGGTTACGAAAGTCGTACCACAGACCAAAATCTACCTTTTGCGCCATTCGGTTGCCCTCCTTCAGAGGTGACTGATGAAATCATTAAGGGCTGCTAAATAACCCTCTCGTGCTTCGATAAATGGGGCATGCCCGCTATCAGGGAACTCTACGCCCGTCGCCCGCGGATGGTTCTCTGCGACCCAGCGCGAGATATCCGGTGACACAAAACCATCTTGCCCGCAGATGACAGACAGAATCGGTGTTTCCAGCGCCATCATCATGTCACGCTGATCCAAGTGCGCGAGCTCACCCAATGTCGAAGACACGCGGGCACTAGAATTGATAAAAGCCGACGCCATCCAAGCCAGTACCGCGTCTGTGGGTGGCTTTGCGCAAATGGCGGTCGCCAGCATCGTCAGAAAATTCACTCGATCATCGTTCATGGCGGCCACATTGCCCTCCACATCAGCCGGCATGCCGCCAATCGGTAGATCAGATTTTTGGGTATAGATCGGGCTAGCGCCAGCAGTGAGGATCAGCCCAGCACAGCGGCCCCCCAACAAGCTGGCCGCATGCGTCGCAACGGCGCCGCCTAGGGACCATCCATTCACGACCACGTCGTTCAGTCCCAAATGATCCACGAGCTGGACGATGTCAGCGGCATTCGCCGCGATGCTCACGTCTGCAAAGTCATGATCAGACCGGCCGCAGCCTCGGTGATCCATCGTGATGACGCGGTGTCCCGCCGCGAGTAATGGCAGAATCACGCCATCCCAACAGCGGTTATCCATTCCCCAGCCATGAACCATGATGAGCGCCCGGCCTGCGCCACCCAGATCTTCAAAGTAAATACTTTTC
>CAJWWJ010000114.1 GCA_913048575.1 uncultured Halieaceae bacterium | reverse complement strand
ACTTGGACTTGGACTTGGACTTGGACTTGGATTGTTTTCGGCGCTTTTGAGCTGATTGTCGCCACTTTCTGCCTCAGCGTGGCTTACCCTGCTTCGAGTATGAGGGAGATCTGGTGCACGGTTTGCCGACGCTGCATGGCGTCATCGGGGGCAAAAAAAAGCCGGCTGTTAACAGCCGGCAATAAAGGAGCCACTCAAAACGGGGAGGACTTTTTCACTGTCGCCCTCACTGCCCAGACGTTTCCCTTGCGATGCACCCGTCACCACCGCCATCTCAACAACACTTATTCAGACCGAGTGCCCGCGTAAAAGTTCCCAAAGTGGCAAATTATTTTTCGTTAATTGGCAAACCAACTCGCTGAACTGGTCTGACCGTCCCCAGAGGTGACAAAAATTTCCAGCTCGGTTAAATCACCGAGCGCTCCCTCAGTCAGCACTAGATCGAGCAAATAATGAGCCAAGGCCTCTACCGTCACATTCACAATCGGTAGCACCAGCGTTTCATCCACTGGAAACCGCAATGTCTTATCAGCAAACGTCGCGTGGTATTCGCCGTTTTCCTCGGCGATGCTTAACCAAGGAGACGCTCCCGGTAACAACATATATTCGTCATGCGCATCACACAGTTTTTGCAGACATCGTTTATAGAGATTGTAATCGGCGGAAAAACCGTTCTCCCCCATCTTCGCCACAATGCGCGCCGACACACCATAATTATGCCCGTGCAATCGCTCGCGTTCCGTCGCTGAAAAAATGGTGAAGTGTGCCGCCGAAAATTTGTGTGCTTGCTTGTCAATATGAAGCGTGGCGAGCTGGGTCATGGGCTCCCCCTAAAGTCAGAAAGGCGCTATGGTGTGGGATGAGATCGCAATCAGCAAGCCCTCATCGATCGGCTTGCGGCGCTAACCCGTACAATAACCACCACGAAACAGTTGATCATTTAAGCTGGAGATAAGATGAGTCCTCTCGCCATTCTGACGGGCGCCAGTTCAGGGATCGGTGCCGCAGCCGCTCAGCAATTTATTGACCAAGGGTATTCGGTGGTCAACATTTCCCGTCGCGATTGCCCTGTTCCTGGCGTCGAGACGCTTCACACCGATTTGGCTGACACGGCATCACTCACGAGCACTTGCGACACATTGGCGGCACGACTGCAGTCGCGAGAAGATCCTGCGCCTGTCTGCTTGGTGCACAACGCCTCGTTGATGCTCAAAGACCGGTGCGATACCACCGAGGACTCAGCACTGATGGAAGCCATCTCGGTTAACGTGCTAGGCATCAACACGCTCAATCGAAGCTTAATGTCATCACTGCCGCAGGGCTCCAGCATTCTCTTCGTGGGATCCACCCTATCAGAGAAGGCTGTCGCAGGCGCATTTAGCTACATTGTCAGCAAACACGCACAGCTGGGGATGATGCGGGCAACCTGCCAAGATCTCATGGGGCGGGGTATTCATACCGCGATGATCTGCCCCGGCTTTACCGACACCAGCATGCTCCGTCAGCATGTTGGCAATGACGAGACGGTACTCGATAGCCTCGGCGCAATGAATAGCTTCGGGCGGCTTGTCTCGCCCGCTGAGATCGCCGACATGATTCTGTGGGCGCACCAGCATCCCGTGGTAAACGGATCGGTCATGCATGGCAACCTCGGGCAAATAGAACATTAAAATGGAAGCGATATCCGGCGAGATCACGGAGCGGCGCGAGCGCACTTTTTTAGTGCTGGCAGGTATCTTTTTATCGGCTATGACGTTGCTCAATGTGGTCGGCATCACCCGATTTATTCAGCTGGGCCCGCTAGCGCTCGCAGTGGGTGTATTGCCTTACCCACTCACTTTTCTTTGTACAGACCTCATCAGCGAGCTCTATGGGCGAGGGCGAGCCAACTTCTTGGTCAGTGTGGGCCTAGGCATTAACCTTCTGATTTTAGGCGTATTAACGCTAGGCGCCTTTGCGCCACCCGTGCCAGAAGCCGTCATGCCACCGTGGCAAGTGCTTCAGCTTTCAGAACCAGTCGCCTTGCCAAATGGGACGGTAGTTGAGTCTGAGGTCGGTCTCTTTCAACTGATTTATGCCACCACATCGGGCGCTGTCTTCGCCTCGATGATGGCTTACGTGGCAGCGCAATATTGCGATGTGCAGCTCTTTCACTTCTTGAAGCGAGTGACCCGCGGCAAGCATCTCTGGCTGAGGAACAACTTCAGCACCCTACTGAGTCAATTAGTGGATTCGGTCATGGTGATCGCCGTGACTTTTGGAGCGGCGTTCATGGCTGGTAGCATGACGCTGAGCACGCTGCTGACCCTCGTTGGCAGCAACTACGCCTTTAAAGCACTGTGCGCTTTGCTCGACACGATTCCTTTATATCTGGCCGTGCATTGGCTCCGAGGCTATTTAGCGCTTGCTCCGGGGGAATATGCCGTTAATCATCCGTCCGATTGAGTAGGTCCGATTCACGAATCAGTGGAATGGTAACGGGCCGACTCTGCGCTAAGCTCAGTCGGTCTAACTGCTCCATGAATTGCACCACCTTTTGCGCATCGCGGGGCAGCCTTAGCGCGCAGTATTGAAGCACCTCGTTGCTGAGCGTGATGCCCGCGGCCTCCGCGCGAAGGCGCAGCAGTGCGGCGATGTGCTCCTCAGAAAAGTGGGGCAGCTGAAAAATCGTCAGACTCGTCAAACGAGATCTCAAATCGGGTAGCAGAGCGCTCAATTGCGCCGGCGCCTTACTCGCCGCAACCAACAGTTGTACTCCAGACTCCATACAGCGGTTAAACAGCGTGAATAGTGGCTCCTGCCAACCCTCAACGTTTTCAATACACTCCATATCATCAATCGCCACGACACTCGCCAGATGCGCGTCAGCCAGCACCTGCTCGGGTGGAAAACACAGCAAATCAGCTAACGGCAAGTAGCGGGCATTATGACCCGCCATATCACAGCAGGCTTGCAAGACATGGCTTTTGCCAACATGTGCCCCCCCCCACAGATAAGCACTTTGTGACACCGGATGGCCCATCGACAGCCACTGCTCCATTGGCTGTGTATCGAGACGGCTGAGCCAGTTTTGCCAGGTCGCGAAATCCTCTCGTTGGATGGGCAAAGGAATCTGTTGGCCACCAATCGTCATAGCTTCACGCCCATGCCCCGTACCCGACAGTCATGAACCGTCCCACGACAGCAGCAAGCCGCCATCCGCGTCTGGATCGGTATTCACCCATTGCAAATCGGTTTGCGAAGCCATTAATCTGATCAGGCTGTCGGCGTCGTCCACGCCAAACAGCGATAAGCGCACGGTGTCGCCTTGTACCGCAATCGGCCTTACCTGCTCCAGCGTTTGAATACCGGCAACTAATTGCATCACCGCCTGATAATCTGACAAATTCACCACATTCTCGATACTAATCACCAACGGCTGACTGGCCGCTTGGGTTTTTAATTTAACCGCGAATAATCGGCGCATTTGAGCCATCGTCATCGCCAGTCCAGGCTCAATAAGGGCAGCACGGGTATCGGCCTGAATTGAAACCGATTGCTCAGCTGACTCGTGCAAATAGGTCCATTCAGCGATAGTACGATCTCCGCTAAGGCTGATTAAACGCCCCACTAAAAGATGGGTCATACCGTAACGCGCTGATGCCTCGACCACTGGGCCGTAGTCACGCCGCCACAGTGTATCGGGCGCTAACAGCGTGGCATCGGTAAGATCATAGAGCGGCCTGCGAAGGTTCAGACCTAACGCACTAAAAGCCGCCTCGAAGTCGACCCACAACGGCTGCTCAGTCTCGGTGTTACCAAATCGTCGCCCAGTAGCCTCATCAATCACCAACCAAAGGAGCACGGGAGGCCTCTCACCTGCCCATACCGTGCCGTTGGCCTCCCGAATCAACCCCTCTAGCAACACACGGTCGATATGCGCCACAAAGCGAATACGTCCCTCCACTCGCTCGAACTGATAGAGCGCCAACTGGGAACGCGCCGACGCTAGCGCTTTCTGAATCGCGACATCGGATAGCAGTGCTGGATCACCAGACTGCTGGAGGACCACTTGCTTCAGAGCCTCTGTCGCTGCACGATCAATGGTTGCCTCACTGCGATCCTCTACGTCAATCCGCGTGATGAGCACGTCACTTTGTGATCGGACATCCGCACTCAACCCCACCGCACCGAAGAGGATCACCACCCAAATCCATTGGCATAGCATCAGAGTGTGACTGACACTACTACGACGGTTGCTCAAGTCTCTGCGCTGGGCTTTTTTTCGCACTCTGGTTCACCAATCATTCCGGATTAGATAAGGCTGACGACCTCTCGACTACGAAATGTCATCGATGTGGTCGGCAGGGCCAATCTCCCCCCTTAAGGTCAACTATTATCAACCAAAGCGAGCAGGATTGCTTTCCAGTACGCGATCGGCGCATTACTATCGCTACTCAGAGAATCGAGAAGCCCGAATGACTGAAGAAAAATCGTCTCCAACCTCACTCACTTACCGTGATGCCGGTGTTGATATTGATGCGGGCAATGCACTCGTCGAGCGGATTAAATCGGTCAGTCAGGCCACTCATCGTCCCGAAGTACTTAATGGCCTCGGTGGCTTTGGCGCTCTGTGTGCCATCCCTCCCGGCTATTCAGAGCCGATTTTGGTTTCCGGTACCGACGGTGTCGGGACTAAATTACGGCTCGCCATGGAGCTCGGCATTCATGACACGATTGGCATCGACCTTGTCGCAATGTGCAGTAACGATATCGCGGTAGTGGGCGCTGAACCCCTATTTTTTCTAGATTACTATGCCACTGGAAAATTAAATGTTGAGATCGCTGCGGCGGTGGTCTCAGGGATTGGTCGAGGCTGTGAGTTAGCCGGTGCCGCCTTGGTGGGCGGTGAAACGGCAGAGATGCCGGGCATGTATGAGGGCGAAGATTACGACTTAGCTGGGTTTTGTGTTGGCATTGTCGAAAAGGCTGACATTATTGACGGGGCCAACGTGCAACCGGGAGATGTATTGCTGGCACTCCCCTCCAGCGGACCACACTCCAATGGTTACTCCTTGATTCGCAAGGTGCTAGAGCATACCGGCAGTCAACCCGACTCGGCCTGCGGAGACGTGTCCTTGGGACAAGCGCTACTGGCACCAACCACGATTTATAACCGCCCATTATTGGCACTTCAGCAAGAGGTCAAGATCAGCGCCATGGCACACATCACCGGTGGCGGGATTCTCGAAAACCTGCCCCGCGTCTTACCTCAGGGCATGGGTGCGACAATTCAGCGTGATAGCTGGGCGCTACCGGCTGTTTTTCAATGGCTTCAGAGCGGTGGCAACATTACCGATCAGGAAATGATGCGGACGTTTAACTGCGGTGTTGGAATGATCATTGTCCTCCCTGCCCCCGAGGCTGCTAAAGCACTGGCCGTGTTGGCAAGTCACGGCATCATGGGATGGGAGCTGGGTGCCATTGATGATAGCGATGCCGGGCTGAAGATCCATTGATGCTTTCCCCATGACACGACGTATCGTGGTGCTGCTGTCCGGCCGAGGATCCAATTTTCAGTCACTCCTCAATGCCAGTCTCACCGGTGAATTGTCGGGCAGCATTGATCTTGTGATCAGTAATCGACCGCAGGCTGGGGGGTTAGCGATTGCCAATAACGCCAATATCGATACTGCCCTAATAGACCATCAAGCCTACGCAACCCGGGATGCATTCGATGCTGACCTCGCAGGGGTCATTGACAGTGTGACACCCGACTTGATCGTTTTGGCTGGGTTTATGCGCATTTTGACCCAAAGCTTCGTCAGCCAGTTCGCTGGCCGATTACTCAATATACATCCCTCGCTCCTGCCGCTTTACCCGGGTCTTAATACGCATCAACGGGCATTAGATAACGGAGACACTCACGCCGGTGCCACCGTTCATTATGTGACCGGGGAACTCGACGGAGGTCCCTCTGTCATACAGGCGAAGGTACCGATTGAATCTGGCGATACGAAAGACCGGCTAGCGGACCGTATCCTCCAGGTTGAGCACCAGATTTATCCGCAAGCCGTCAACTGGCATCTGTCGGGACGGTTGGCGCTTCGAAACGGTGTGCTCTACAAAGACTCAGTCCCGCTGCCAGCAACAGGTGAATTATGGCGTGCCCCCCAATAAGGCAAATACTCTCAACCCTCTTGCTCCTTAGTGCGCTGATATCGGGCCAAACAACCCATGCTGGCACTGCATTGCCGCTTTACGATGCCGAGTACCGTACTAAGGTCTCGGGCATCCGCATTACCCTGACGCGCTCACTCACCGAGGAACAAGGTCACTACCATCTGCAGCAATCTGGCAAAGCCTTTCTCGTTAAACTAAAGGAAGAGTCCCACTTCACGGTAGACGGTGATCAAATCATTGGCGATCATTTTAGCTATCAACTCAGCGGCGTCACCAAGCGACAACGAGAGGTCCATTACGACTCGAGTGCAGGCATCATTCGCAGCCTGCGTAAAAAAACCTGGACCGAGCACCCTTGGTCAGCTGATGTGCTCGATAGGCTCAGTCAACAAGAGCAAATGCGATTGCTGCTGATTCGAGCTGAGGCACCGCCAGAGCGAATGGCGCTGAAGGTGGTCGATGGCCCCAACATAAAGCTCAAGCGCTTCGAATTGGTGGAACAAGCCACTCTCGATACCCTTGCTGGCACTTTGAGAACTGTGCAATATCGCCTGATACATGATGATCCCGAGGAACGGAGCTCAGACACATGGCTAGCCATCGATCATAGCTTTCTCATGGTCCGCACCGAGCATGAGGAGCGTGGCTCGAAAACGGTGGTCGAGATCAGTCAAGCGGTGATTGATGGCAGGCCACTGTCCGCCGACGTGGCGTCAAA
>CAJWWJ010000113.1 GCA_913048575.1 uncultured Halieaceae bacterium | reverse complement strand
GACGCTGTCGCGACCCGGTGAACTGCGCAATGCGACCCTTCACGCTCGCTTGGTGCTGCCACTACGACAGCATTTGGGCGTTCCTGCCAAAGCCATTGTCGAAGTGGGAGACGCTGTACTCGGAGGGCAAGTACTCGCCCAAGCACAAGGCGTCATGAGTGTGCCGGTGCACGCTCCCACCTCTGGGACAATTAGTGCCATTGAATCGCGCCCCATTGCGCATGCGTCGGGGCTCGAGGACACCTGCATTGTCCTTGAGACCGATGGCGCCGATGAGTCGATCCGGTGCGAGGGCATCCCCGAGTGGCAAACAATAGCGCCTTCGCTATTGGTTGAGCGCATTCGTGAGGCGGGCATTGCCGGCATGGGCGGCGCGGGCTTCCCAACCGCTGTCAAACTCAATCCAGGCGCCACGAAACCCATCGACACGCTGATGATCAACGGCACTGAGTGCGAGCCTTACATCACTGCCGACGATACCTTGATGCAGTGCCAGGCGGACGCGTTAGTAGAGGGCGCCAAAATTCTTGCCTATGTAGTGGGTGCCGAGCGTGTTGTCATTGGCATTGAAGACAACAAACCAGCAGCGATCTCCCGCGTGACGGCGGCGGTGCAAAATGCCGGTGCCGACATTGAGGTGGCGAGCTTCCCGACCAAGTACCCCTCGGGCGGGGAAAAGCAATTTATCGAAATCCTAACCGGCCAGCAGGTGCCTTCGGGCGGCATTCCGGCCGACATTGGTTTGGTCTGCGTGAATCCCGGCACTGCTGTGGCAGCTAAAGAAGCGATTGTCGACGGTAAACCCCTGACACACCGAATTGTCACACTGACTGGCGAGGCGCTTGGGAAACCCGGTAACGTGACCGCCTGCATTGGCACACCGATTGCGCACCTTTTGGGGGATGCATCGCTGTCTGCAGAGGAACGTCAGCGCATCATCCACGGCGGCCCAATGATGGGCTTTGCCGTCTCGGATCTAGACGCACCCATTACCAAAATCACCAATTGCCTGCTGGCACCCACTGCCCGCGAATTACCGCCACCGGCGCCGGCAAAACCCTGTATCCGATGTGGGCACTGCGCAGAGGCCTGCCCCGCCTCATTGTTACCGCAGCAGCTTTATTGGTATGCGCGCGCTAAAGATCACGAACAGCTATCGGAACATCGGCTGCTCGACTGCATCGAGTGCGGTGCCTGTGCCTACGTCTGTCCGAGCCAGATTCCACTAGTACAGTACTACCGCGCAGCCAAAGGACAAATGCGAGATAGCGAGCAAGAGAAGCGTCGTTCCGATAACTCTCGCGAGCGATTCGAAGCGCGGCAAACTCGCCTTGAGGCAGAAGCCCTCGCGAAAGAAGCTAAGCGAGCAGCACGTAAGGCCGCCGCCCAAGAGAAAGCAGCGCAAGACGGCGTGGATCCCATTCAAGCTGCTATCGAGCGAGCTCAAGCACGCAAAATAGAACAAGGCGAGACGCCGTGAGTTTGCTGCGCGTCACATCGCCCCATGTCTCTGGGCAGCACCAGGTATCGGCGGTGATGCGAGATGTCCTCTTCGCTACGCTGCCCGGCATCATCATACTGACTTGGTTTTTTGGTCCGGGGACCTTGATCAATATTCTGTTGGGGGCGCTGGTCGCCTTGATCACAGAATACGCAGTCACTGCATTGAGAGGCCAAAACCCGCGCATCGCAGTCAGTGATCTCAGCATTTTGGTCACTTCAACCCTGCTGTGTATCGCCCTGCCACCCTATGCGCCATGGTGGCTGATCGTGCTTGGTGTGATCATGGCCGTGCTACTCGGCAAACATGTTTTTGGTGGGCTGGGCTACAACCCCTTCAATCCTGCGATGGTCGGTTACGTGGTGTTGCTCATTTCCTTCCCCGTGCAGATGAGCAGCTGGGCAACTCCGAGAGGGCTGGCCGAAGTCCCAGGTTTGCTCGACACCCTGAGACATCTTTTTCTCCCCGACACCATTGACGGCGTCACAGCAGCGACGCCACTCGATTTGTTACGACAAAATACAGGCCTTTTATTTAAAGACTTAATCGCCAGTCGTCCTGAACTGACTGGCTGGGGCGGCGTGGGCTGGTTTGAAGTGAATCTCGCCTTCCTAGCGGGCGGTGCTTGGCTGCTGTATCGGCGTATCTTCACCTGGCATGCTCCTCTGGCGATGCTCGCGGCGCTCGGCCTCTGCGCGCTGATCGGCTACGATGGCGGCAGCTCAGAAAGTGGTGGTAGCGCACTGTTTCATTTATTCAGCGGCGCAACCATGTTCGCGGCGTTTTTCATCATTACCGACCCTGTCAGCTCCGCCGTGTCCAACAAGGGGCGGTTGATATTCGGCGCCTTGATCGGTCTCCTAATTTATCTCATTCGCACACTTGGGAATTACCCTGATGCGGTGGCGTTTGCGGTGCTGATTTTGAATTTTTGTGCGCCCTTTATCGACCACTACACTCAACCTGCTGTGTATGGCACTAGGAGCAACGACTGATGAAGTGGCTAGCGTCAATTGGATTGAGTGGCACGGTCCTCGCATTGTTTGCAGCCGTGACATCAATCGCAATCGGATGGACCTATTTAAGCACTGAAGAACAAATCGAAGTGGCCATTCGCCGTGCGGAAGCTCAGCAATTGTTAGAAATATTTCCGATTGGGACCCATGATAATGAGCTCGTCGATGACACTTTTTCCATCGCCAGCAATACGGCACTGCTCGGCTTGCGCGAGATGCGCCAGGGCTATCGCGTGAGACTCAGTGGTCGCACTGTGGGGGTTATCATCCCAACGACTGCGCGAGATGGCTACAGTGGCGATATTAGAGCCCTGGTAGGGATTCGCCGCGATGGATCGGTGGCCGGTGTCCGTGTGGTCGCGCATCGTGAGACACCCGGCTTAGGCGATAAAGTGGAACTGAGAAAATCAGCATGGGTGCTAGGATTCAACGATCGAAGCCTCAGCAACCCAGCGCTGAATAGCTGGAGTGTCAAAAAAGAAGGCGGCGCGTTTGATCAGTTCACCGGTGCAACCGTGACGCCAATGGCGGTGATCCTCGCCACACGCAGGGCGCTCGAGTACGCTACCCTAAATGCCGACACGCTCTTTGAGTCAGCTGGTGACCCATCATGACCGATCTCTTAATGGCAGCCCCCTCATGAGCAGTCCCTCATTTCAACAACTCACTCTAAATGGATTGTGGAAAAATAATCCAGCGTTAGTGCAGCTACTGGGCCTTTGCCCGCTGCTTGCGGTCACCGCTTCCACGGTCAATGCACTGGGGCTCGCCGCCGCAACCTTATTCGTACTGATCGTCTCCAATACGGCGGTTTCTGTCATTCGCACTATCGTTTCAGATACGATACGACTGCCCGTCTTTGTCATGATCATCGCCGCCGCTGTGACGGTGACAGAACTGCTGATGCAAGCCTATAGCTATGAGCTCTATCAGATTTTGGGCATTTTCTTGCCGCTGATCACAACCAACTGCATCATCCTCGGCAGGGCAGACGCATTTGCTCGCAAAAATGCAGTGCCAGTCGCGTTATATGACGGGTTTATTATGGGCGTTGGCTTTGGGGCCGTATTGGTCTTACTGGGGGCCATTCGTGAGCTGCTAGGAACCGGCGCATTGTTTGCAGACATGCAACTACTATTTGGCCCCAGTGCAGCCGCATGGCGCTGGCAGGTGTTTGCCGTGGACTACCCCTTTCTTGTCGCCATATTACCGCCAGGGGCTTTTCTGGTGACCGGCTGCCTGATCGCTTTGAAAAACCAGATCGACACCTCGCTGGAGAGACGAGCACAAGCGAAAGCAGCCGCCCCTGTTGCAGGCAGCAAGCGGGTTCGCGTTACCGGTTCGATCTCCTAGCGGCCCAGCGAACGACTGTCTCAAGAGGACTTCCTCAAGGGGCCCTCCTCAAGAGCCTTTTACGACCGGGGACCTGTGACCTCAAAGTCCTCAACTTAAGGAGCTGTGACATGAGGACCTGTGACCTGAGGACCTAAACCTGTGACCTGTGACCTTAAACCTCGGGAGCCCTAATCTGCGGGGCAGTCACGGAAAAGCCTTTGCTCTGAGGTTACTCTGCTAGAAACCCTCGTCTGCCTCGGCCCTGTGCAACAGGTAGCGGCTTGCAATGCGGGGGTTAAGCCGCTGAGAACCAAAACAGGCCCCCTACAGGACGCAGTGGACGGGCGCATCAGTGCGCCGCGATGGCATCACCGGGTACCAGCGTACCGAGTATCTCTGCAACCGCTGCATCGTCCATGCCAGCATCCTCTCGCTCGCAGATGTAAGTCACATAGAGGAGCACAGACTGATGGCTGAGGTACCACTCCCTAACCCACGTCTCGTCCTCTTCAAAAAAACCAGACACGCCCGTAAAGGCGCCAAACTCAACCGCTGACCAGTCGGTGATCTCTGGTGACTCGACATTGGCTAACTGGACCGTACTGCTCGACTCGTCAGCATCGCTGTCGCGGATCAAAGTCGTTAACGCCAACTCACCAATCTCATCTTGGTCAAAAATGCGGATGACATCTTCCTCTTGTTCGGCGGACCATTCGGGCGGCAACATGAGACACCAGTAATCCGTTTCGATAATGTTCATCAGAGACTTCCGTTTTCAGACAAATCACACGTCATTAGGATCGCATCCTCGCGACCTGACTCAGAAGGGTAATAATTACGCCGCCTTCCGCTCCGCACAAACCCGATTTTTTTGTAGAGCGCCCGCGCCGCGCCATTAGATTCTCTCACCTCTAGCTCTACTGTCCTGATACCGAGGTTAATCAGGGCCGATGATGACTGCTCTAAGATAGTCCGCCCTATGCCCAGCCCACGAGCGGATGGCGCGACGATCAGGTCAATGAGCTCAGCGTGGGTGCCAGTAGACAGATACCAAATGGCTGCAGTGACCTGATCCGCATCCGCTGTATACCACGCTCGGCAAGCAGGCTGCTTCAACAAATCGGCCAAAAAAGGGAGACCAGGATGAGCATCTGGTGGATACAAGTCGATCAACGTTGCGAGCGCGTCGCTCGGAGTCAACGGGTACAGCACAATGCCGCCTCAAACACGTTGTTGCAGGGGTTTCAGCACAGCCCATGCCGACCGCTTACAGGTACCCTCTCGTAACATCGCTAGGGTGGAGGGCAATTCATACACCGGCGCCTGCAAAGCGGGTAATGCGGCAACCTGACCCAACTGGATAATAATTCGGGCATCGTGATCCGTTATCAGACGCTGCAAGAAGCCAGTGAGTATGCCGGTCAATCCCCCCGAGTGAGCGGATAATGCGGGCCCAGACCTCGGCGGCCAGTCAAACTGTTGGTGCACAGTACGGACGTCGGGTCCTCTGATCGCACGCGCCATCGCACCGATTAGCTGCAATTGCTCTCGCCTTAACAGTTGGTCTTCCAGTGTTTCGATCCATAGCACGTCACCCGTTATCGCCATCAGCAAAGACAACGGTGCCTCACTCGCACTGCTCTGGTTTTCCGGGCTAGTCTGAGTCGCGGTGCCCTGTGGCGATAGCGAAGCGATGTCGCGCCGATCAGCGTCCCGCCCGGCCGGCGCCTCTTGAATCGGCAGCGCGTGATCGGTTCTTAATCGCTGTCGAAGCCCATCGCCCGGCTTGTCTGCCGTCGCCATTCGTGACTCGAAAACGGTGGCAACCTCAACTGGCACTGTCGGTTCGAGCTGCCTAACGGTCGCTTTGGCACCGATCGCATCAAACCGACTCACCAAGGGCATAATGCCAAGGTGATCGAGCAGGACCCGTCGCGCGCATTCTCGCCGCCAAGCCTCGTCGCTGGCCATGCTGTTGCTTTCTTGAGAATCAGTCATCGCGAGAGTATCGCATGGTCTTGTCTTCAACCGAACCAGCGCCAGCCCCAGCGACTAAAAAATCGAACAGCGCTGGATATGAACCAATAGATATGCGACCACCCTTTTCGATAGGCGTCTCCTCCATGATGGATGACCTGAATGTCTCCATGCTCCATCACGGCGCCGTATCCAGATAACCTCAGCGATAAGTCGTAATCTTCAAAATACAGAAAGTAAGATTCATCAAACCCCTGCACGGTATCGAGGTGTGCGCGATTGACCCACAGACAACAGCCCGACGCTAGCGGGATTGGCCGCAGCTGAGTGTCCGCCGGTAAATCGCGGAGTTCGTAACGTGCCGCGCTCTTCGTACTCAGACGCTTGACCCATTGAGGCGCAAAGGCGCGCACGCCGAGGACCCAAACCGAGGGGTAGTCTTTTGCGAGGTAGACGTTCCGCCCAGTCCCGCTCAGCCCGAGTGGCGCCAATAAGGCAATATCCTGCCGGTTGGCTAGGGTTTCCATCGCAATGCGCATCGCCTCGGCATCCAGCTCTACATCAGGGTTTAATAAAAGATGAATCCGACTCTTTACCGCCTGCAACGCCTGATTGTGCCCACCACCGTAACCCTTGTTTTGTGTCGACGTGATCACAGTGATATGCAGAATCTCACTCTGGTAGAGGTCGCATAAAGCCTGACACCGCAACGCGTAATCTTGATCGACACTATTATCGACACACACTAGGGCAACCGGCGCTAAATCAGCTCGAAGAACAGCAGCAACCAACGAGTCCAGCAATTTTCGAAGTTGTTCCAGCGGGCTGTGGAATAAAACCACGCTCATGGCTAAATCAGGTAATGGTGACGTCGGGTTCGGGCGCATCGCGACAGAATAACAGCGTCGTTTGATCGTGAACATGCGCGCACTGGCATTGAGCCGATCCGGTCTCGGCACTAAGCCATAGGTATTATTTGCGGAGCATGATACCGTGATCACCACTGTAACTTGTGAAGGATCATAAGGTGCAGTGGCGGTTATTTGGCTTCAGTCGATGAAATGGATTTCGGAGAACGACGATGATCAAGC
>CAJWWJ010000112.1 GCA_913048575.1 uncultured Halieaceae bacterium | reverse complement strand
TTATCGAGCCATCGATAGCGCTGAGCTGATTTTTGATAATTTTCGAGTCTCGGCAAATAACTTAGTTGGCGGCGAGGAAGGGCGAGGCTTTCAGCAGGTTGCTGGTGGGCTGGAACTCGGCCGCATTAATATCGCCGCACGCGGCGCGGGCATGGCAAAAGGCGCCACTAATATGGCGCTACACTACGCCATGGAGCGCAAGACCTTTGGCAAGACCATTGCCGAGCACCAAGCGATCCAATTGAAACTCGCGGAAATGTCGACTCGTGCGGCTGCCGCCGAACTATTGGTGCATCAAGCCGCCAAAAAATTTGACCAGCAGGAACGTTGCGATCTCGAAGCGGGCCAAGCCAAGTTTTTTGCATCAGAGGCGGCAGTGCAAAACAGCCTCGATGCCATGCGCGTCTTTGGCGGTTATAGCTACTCCCCCGATTATGAGATCGAGCGCTTTTATCGCGATGCGCCGCTCCTGTGTATTGGTGAGGGCACTAACGAAATCCAACGAATGATCATTGCTAAGCAAATGGTGGCACGCGCCGGCTAATCATTGAGCGCTGCACTGTCACGGCCGAGGGTGTTGCTTGGCGCTAGTGCTGGGAGGAAGGCTGAGAGTATTGCTCAGGGCGGTTAACCGAGTCGTGTCCTGAAGACATCGACCGGTAAACGCGATGTTCGATACTCGTTAATGACCGCGTCGGAATCGGCGTACCCTATCGACATTCCGCAGACCAACATTTGCTCAGAGGGCGCGCCCAAGATAGGCATCACCGAATCGTAGTAAGGGCAAAAGGCCGCCTGTGCACAGGTTTCTAGGCCCTGCTCTCTGGCTGCCAGCATGAGTGATTGCAGAAACATCCCGTAATCGACCCAACTCCCCTGCTCCATATCACGATCGATGGTAAAGAATAATGCCACCGGCGCACCAAAAAACTGATAGTTCAAAACGCGGTAGGCCTGAACGGCGGGCGCATCGTGACGGTCTATCCCCAATAATCCATAGAGCCCAAAACCCGTCTCTCGGCGACGGCCAATATAGGGATCGCGCCAAGCCTGCGGGTAATAAAAGTATTCGGGGTTCCCTTCATCACCGGCTAAGTAGCGTGCTGAGCAGGCCTCGGTGATACGCGCCTTGTGCTCCCCTCGCACCACATAAACCTGCCAGGGTTGAATATTGGAGCCGGAGGGTGCTCGACCTGCGATCTCCAGTAAGTCGTCTATCAGATCGTCGGCAACCGGTTTGTCGGGGCAAAAGGCACGCACACTTTGTCGACCCACAATGGCATCGGAAACACGCATCAATTAGCTTAAGCACATTGCTTTGTCAGCCAAGTATGAGCCCTGCCACCCTGAGGCGACCCAATCATCTCACCCAATAGCGAGACGGCATCGAGTAACGTGGGCATATCGACTCCAGTTTGATACCCCATCGATTCACAGAGCATGACGACGTCTTCGGTAGCCACATTGCCCTTTGCGCCCGGCGCAAAGGGACAACCGCCTAAGCCGCCCGCCGAGGCATCAAATTGCCTGACGCCCGCCTGCAACGCGGCATACACATTGGCCAGACCCATTGCCCGCGTATCGTGAAAGTGACATCCCAGTCGCTCTGAGCCATACCGATCGATCAGTTGTTGCATCATGGACTGAACGGCTGCCGGATTCGCGGCGCCAATGGTATCGGCAATCAGCAAACGGGCTGGGTTATGTCGCATTAACCGCTCAACTTGCCCTAAAACAAGGTCTTCAGCCACGGCGCCCTCATAGGGGCATTCAAAAGCGACCGCCAGATAAACGTGAATATCGACCCCCTCAGCAGCAGCGCGATCGAGTATTTCCTCGGCCATGGTAAAGGTGTCATCAAGCCCTTTACGAATATTGTTCTGGTTCATTCCTTCGGTCGCTGCAATCGCAATCGCATGACAACGAACCCCAGCCCGAACCGCCAGTTCGTAACCCTTCATATTCGGCACCAAGGCGCTATAAGCCGCTGTTGTCTCGGGAAGATTCGCCGCAATTTCATCGGTCCCCGCCATTTGCGGGATCGCCTTGGGTGAAACGAAGGACCCAATTTCTAATTCTGGCACGCCGGTCTTGGCGAGTGCAGCCAACAAATCTAAGCGCTGCGCTACCGTGAGATGCTGAGGTTGTGCTTGCAGTCCATCTCGCGCGGCCACTTCTTTGATCAGCACTGTTTCGGCCATTTTATGCTCCTTTCTTCCCGCGGCACGCAGGCCACTGAGTTATTAGTCATTGGGCACGAGTGTAGCGCCACTCGCACCTAGGCACCAACCCAACGCACTCTCTGCGACAAGTTTAAATCACCTTCAGGTGAGCATTTGAGTGACCTAAACTAAGGCTCTATCAGCAGGGTCCGTCAGGGCGAGGGAATCCTCTCAGACATTGACCAGTGATCGTGCAGCCTCTGCAATGGCCGGGGCATCGATCCGAAAGTGGGCGCGCAGTGCCTCACGTCGCTCGCTCATCCCAAACCCATCCGTTCCCAATGCCACCATTGGTCCCGACACCCAGCTTGCAATCATTCTGGGCAAGGTACGAACGTAATCCGATGCGGCAATAGTCGGCACACCAGGTTCACTGAAAAGGTGGCTGAGCCATGAGGTCTCGTTTGAATATGAGGCCCGCTCTGCGTCGCGCGCCAGTTCGATGTAGCTGGTAATACTGTATACCGCGACAGCGAATCCCTCTTGCCGCAATCGCGACGCCGCCTCGATGACCTCAAACAGGATGGTGCCAGAGCCAAGTAAGTTAATACGCGGCCCCTCACCCACAGCGGCTTCCAGACAATACCCACCGCGAATGACGCCCGCCTCTAAATCAGAGAGCTCAGGTCTGGGAGGCATCGGGAGTGCTTCGTTGTACATCATGAGGTAAAACAATTCGTCGTGATCTTCGATAAACATCCGACTAATACCGTACTGCACCAGAATCGCCAACTCCCAGGCGAATGCGGGGTCATAGGTTCGAACCGAGGGTACGGTACTGGCCAGAATCGGCGAATGTCCATCTTGATGCTGCAGCCCCTCGCCGTTGAGCGTTGTTCGACCCGCTGTACCCCCAAGCAGAAAACCGCGCGCCATCATATCGGCCGAAGCCCAAATCATGTCGCCGACGCGCTGAAAGCCAAACATGGAATAAAAAATATAAAAAGGGATCGTAGGTACGGCAAACGTCGCATAAGCAGTGCCAGCAGCAATGAAAGAGGCAATCGCACCGGCTTCACAGATGCCCTCTTGTAGTATCTGACCATCAATCGCTTCGCGATAACTGTTGAGCGCCTCTGCATCGACGGGGGTATATCGCTGTCCATCGGGAGAGTAAATGCCCGCTACTTTGAATAGCGCATCCATTCCAAATGTCCGCGCCTCATCAGGCACGATGGGAACGACATACTTCCCCACCTCAGGGTCTTTCAACAGCTTGGTTAACAACCTCACCATCGCGGTAGTGGTCGACAGTGCCCTGCCATTACTGCCAGTATCAAACGTTTCAAAAATGGCCGCTGCAGGTGCCTTCAAGGTCGACGGGGGCACGGCTCTTCGCGGCAGATAACCGCCTAACGCCTCACGGCGAGTGCGCAAGTAAGTCAGCTCTTCGCTATCCTCATCAGGTCGATAAAAATCGGCTCGGGCAATAGCCTCATCATCTAGGGGAATCCCCCAAGCACGCGCGCAGGCAATCCGCTCCTCTCGTGATAAATCTTTCTTTTGGTGGGCGGTATTGCGTCCCTGTAGGGCGGACCCCATGCCATCGCCTTTGACCGTCTTGACCAATAGCACGGTGGGCCGGTCTTCACTGTCACAAGCGCGACGATAGGCGGCATACAATTTTTTAGGATCTTGGCCACCTCTTTTAATCTGAGCGACCTCGGCATCGGTGAGGGTATTCATCAATTGTTCTAAGCGCGGATCACCATCAACCCAATGCTCTCGCTGCTCCCCTCCGGGTAAAATAGAATAGCGCTGATAATCTCCGTCGAGGCATTCCTCCATACGATGACGCAGCACACCATCGTGATCCGCCGCCAGCAGCGCATCCCAACCACTCCCCCAAATAACCTTAAGCACCTGCCAATCCGCTCCGCGGAATGCGCGTTCCAGTTCTTGGATTATTTTTCCATTGCCCCGTACCGGCCCATCGAGCCGCTGTAAATTGCAATTCACCACCAGCACCAAATTATCTAATCGCTCGCGTGCGGCGATATTAATCGTACCGAGCACTTCTGGTTCATCAGCTTCACCATCGCCGATAAAACACCAAATCCGCGCATCATCTGGTGCTTTAAGACCTCGATGCTGCAGGTACTTAGCAAACCTAGCCAAGTAAATAGACATCGGCACCGACAACCCCATCGACGCATTCGGGACCTGCCAGAAGTCAGGCATAGAGCGGGGATGAGGATAAGACGATAGCCCACCCCCTTCTCCCAGCTCACGACGAAAATTTCGCAGTTGTTGCTCGCTGAGACGACCCTCAAGAAAGGCACGCGCATAAATACCCGGCGCGGCATGAGGTTGCGGCAACACTAAATCACCTCGTCCCTCGGCGGAAAAAACGTGATGGAATGCCGTCTCGAGCGCGGTAGCCGCTGAGGCATAGGTTGCGATATGCCCACCCAAACCAGCGCCTTCATCTTGGGCGCGGAGTATCATTGCCGCGGCATTCCAACGAATGATGTTTTCAATCCGTTTTTCCAACGCCAAATCACCCGGATAAGCGGGCTGCTCATGAGGTAGCAGGGTGTTGGTATAAGGGGTATTAAGCAGCGCGTCTGCAGGGGTCACGCCTTGATCAATGCTGTACTCCTGCAGCCTCCGCAACAGCGCTCGCACCCCCTCATCACCGTATTCGCGACGAATATCCTCTAATGCAGCGCGCCATTCCGGCCAATCCGCATCGATCAAGGCACTGACATCAACTGAGGGAGAAATGGGATCCGTCATATAAGCGCACAATCCTCTGAGGCCACTAGCGCGTCTCATTGAGATCCCTCATCATACCGCGTACCGAGCAAAAAAGTGGCGCAACTGCGATGGGCGACAGTATTGGATCTGGGAACGAAACAAGTCGGCAGGCGCTGGCGCGTGTCGACGGCGGGATGGGCAACCATCCCGCCCTGATTGTAGTGGACGTCGTGGTGGGCTTTACCGATCCGTCTTGCCCGTTGGGCTCCGACGCAGAATCAGTCGTCTACGCTAACGTTCAGCTCATGAACGCCTTTCATCAAGCACAATTACCAGTGGTGCTGACCACCGTCATCTATCGAAATGATCATGAAGCGTCGGTTTTTCGAGCGCGCATACCTGCCCTCAACCTGCTGACCCCTGAGTCTCATTGGGTCAAATTTGATCCGCGGCTCCCCATCGCAGGCGACGATCTGCAGCTAGAGAAACGTCATGCAAGCAGCTTCCACGGCACTGCGCTGGACCAATGGCTGACAGACAGAAACGTCGATTCAGTGGTTGTAACGGGGCTTACGACCAGCGGCTGCGTTCGAGCCACCGCGGTAGACGGCCTTCAGAACAATTACCGCGTTGTTGTGCCACGGGAGGCCTGTGGCGACCGGGACCCCAAGGCACACGAGGCCAACCTTTATGACCTCAATGCCAAATATGCCGATGTGGTGCCCTTGGACTCTGTGTTGGCCGCACTAACTTCTTGAAGCCGCGTTCTGCTCTGCAAACGCCTGCTGCTGTGCCTCTGTTGCCTCCGTTTGATAGCGGCTCTTCCACTCAGCGTAGGGCATGCCATAGACAATTTCTCGCGCCGCCTCTTTATCCATCACCACGCCCTGCTCTTGAGCAGCCTGGGCGTACCACTTAGAAAGGCAGTTCCGACAAAATCCCGACAAATTCATCAAATCAATATTTTGAACGTCCTTGCGATCGTCGAGATGGGATAACAGACGACGAAACACCGCCGCTTCAATTTGCTCATTACTCATGATGATCCCTCATTACGCTTTAACTCGTACCGTTGTCATTGCCGATCTGACTCGACCAAAAATCCCGGTGCTGCCCGGCGCCCCGCAATCAGCGTCTTTATCTCATCGCCTTGTCGAGGATAGCGCCACTCAATGAACTGCGCTTCGGCCGGCTGCCACCAGATGATTTGTCTGATTTCAAACGGCCTGTGAAGGGTTGGCTCTGCGGTAACGGCGACCTCACACCAAAACAACTGAAATCCATTTTTGAACCTTTGCGCCACATCGCCCGCCACAACCCTTAGGCCCGTTTCTTCAAAGACTTCTCGCTCTGCACCACAATGAGCCGATTCACCCGGTTGCACACTGCCTCCCGGTAACGCCACTGATCCAGTCCAGTCACGCACCAACAAGACACCGCGATCTGTGACGACCAAGCACCCCGCACTTGGCGCAACAGGAGATTGTGCTGCGTTCTGGCAGGGTGGCGCGGTTTCACCGCAACCGCACAGCAATAGGATGATGCCCAGTAACGCGCTAGCCTTCATAAACCCAGTCGACCGCGTCGTTGCCCACCGCAATACGCAATTCATCCAATAACGCATCATTAGGATGCACCTGCCACGCACCGCCAAGGCGGACCGCGACCGAGCCCTTCGCCTGAACATACTCCATCACGACAGGACACTGCCCTCCTACCGCGGTTCGCAAAGTATCGGCCAGCAAGGTATTGAACGTCTCGTCGACCCGGTAGCTCGGCACCCGCAACTTTAGCTGTGACACCCTCGCTTCCCGCGCTTGCTCTAACGAACGCACCGCCTTCGTTCGCATCGCCAAACCGCCGTTAAAATCATCGACTTGCAAGCGGCCCTCTAACAGCACAATCTGATCTTTCTGGAGCAATTCACGGTATTCATTAAACACATCGTTGTACACCGTCGCTTCCATCTGGCCCGAGCCATCGTCTAAGGTGAGGACGGCCATTGGACCACGCTGTGTTTTGATCGTTCT
>CAJWWJ010000111.1 GCA_913048575.1 uncultured Halieaceae bacterium | reverse complement strand
CCTGCGTGGCACGAAGTCGACCGGCATCGCCTCATTGTGTTCACGAAAATTAGCATAGCTCTTCGTTGAGCCCTGATGGTTGTTAAACGTGACGCAGGGTGAAATGACATCTAGTAAAGCGAATCCACGATGACTGATTGCCGCCTTAATCAGCGGCACCAGTTGCGCTTTATCACCGGAGAAGCTGCGACCCACAAAGGTCGCGCCAACCTCAATGCCTAAGCGCACCAAATCGATCGGCATATAGGGATTGATATCCCCTTTTTTGCTGACAGAGTCGGTATCCATAGTCGCAGAATCTTGCCCTTTAGTAAGCCCATAGCAACCGTTGTTTTCGACGATATAGGTCATATTCAGATTGCGACGCATCACATGTGTGAACTGACCCATGCCAATCGAAGCAGTATCGCCGTCTCCAGACACGCCGATATAAATGAGGTCTCTATTAGCCACGTTGGCGCCTGTGGCGACGGAGGGCATTCGCCCGTGCACGCTGTTAAAACTGTGGGAGCCGCTGAGAAAATAGGCGGGCGTTTTTGATGAGCAGCCTATGCCGGAGAGCTTGGCAACCCGGTGTGGTTCAATTGAGAGCTCAAAACAAGCGTCGATGATCGCGGCGCTAATTGAGTCGTGACCGCAACCAGCGCAGAGTGTGGATAACCCGCCCTCATAATCACGGCGAGTGCAGCCCACCTCGTTGGTTTTGGAGTCGGGATGACGAAAGGCAGGTTTAGCATAAGTCATTAGGCGATGTCCTTTTCCTGAGGCACCAGTGGTGTGACGTTGTTGACGCCCAAATGCCCCCTGATGACGGCAGCAATTTTTCTTGCGGTCACGGGGAGCCCGTCGTATTCCACCACCGAGACCAGCTTGGCGTTGGCTTCAACATTGGTTTCGTTAAGCAGTAAGCGTCGCATCTGCCCGTCTCTATTTTGCTCAATGACAAAGATGCGATCGTGCGCCTCAATAAAGTCTTCGACTTCTTGCGTGAAGGGGAAAGATCGCAGTCGCAGGGTGTTGAGATGAATGCCTTCTTTTTCAAGCGTCTCTAATGCTTCATAGGCGGGCGATGCGGTAGTGCCAAAGAACAGCAACGCGTCTTGGGTGGGCGCGTCTGCCATTTTAATCTTGGCTTCAGGCACTAATGACTTAGCCGTTTCGAATTTTTGCAATAGCCGGTCCATGTTGCGCACATAGACATCACCGTCTTCGGTGTAAGCGGCGTACTCGTCTCTCGAGCTCCCCCGAGTGAAGTAAGCGCCTTTGGTTGGGTGTGCCCCTGGATAGGTTCGGTAAGGGATGCCGTCGCCATCTACGTCGAGATAACGACCAAACCGCTCGGTCATTGCGTCGAGGTCCTCACCCGTCAGCACCTTCCCCCGGTCGTAACGATAACTGTCGTCGAATTCTAAGGGAGGCGACATCCATTCGTTCATCCCGAGATCTAGGTCGCTCATTAAAATAACCGGTGTCTGTAAGCGCTCGGCTAGGTCAAAGGCCTCAACTGTCATGCTAAAGCATTCGGCTGGCGTGGCGGGAAAAAGCAGTACGTGCTTGGTATCACCGTGTGACGCATAGGCGGCGGCAAAAATATCCGATTGTTGGGTGCGCGTTGGCATACCGGTCGAGGGGCCTGCGCGCTGCACGTCGACGAGCACGGCTGGCACTTCGGCGAAATAGGCGAGGCCCAAAAACTCGCTCATCAAGGAGATGCCCGGTCCGCTGGTTGCCGTAAAGGCTCGAGCACCGTTCCAATTCGCGCCAATCACCATGCCCATGGCCGAGAGTTCATCTTCAGCTTGAACGATCGCGAAGTTCTTCTTGCCCGTTCCCGGATCAATTCTCAATCGCCGGCAGTATTTTTCGAACGCATCCACCACTGATGTCGACGGCGTAATGGGGTACCAAGCGGCTACCGTTGCGCCAGCATAGACAGCCCCTAGTGCGGTGGCGGTGTTGCCATCCATGAGGATTTGATCAAATTCCTCGATGTGCTTAGGTGTTTGCTCTCCGGCTTTTAGGTGAATTCCCAGCGGGCACGTAAAGTGGGTAGACGCATATTGATGGCCCATTTCTAAGGCGTGAATATTCGGAGTAATCAGTTTTTCTTTGCCTTTAAATTGCTCGCGGACAAGGTCTTTCAATATCGCGAAATCGATATTGAGCAGTGCCGCGAGGGCGCCCACGTAAATCACATTTTTAAAAAGCTGCCGTTGGCGAGAGTCGGTATATTCGCGCAAGCACATTTCGGTCAGTGGTATGCCGAGATAGTTCACGTCGCGGCGGACATGACGAAGGTCCAGCGGTTTGGTGGTGTCGTAGACCATATAGCCACCCGGTTCCACCTCGGACACATCCTTAGCGAAGCTTTGTGGATTGACGCTGATCATCATATCGACACCACCGCGCCGGCCAAGATAACCATCTCGACTGACACGAACTTCGTACCAAGTTGGCAGCCCTTGAATATTGGAGGGGAAAATATTGCGCGGACTGACGGGGATCCCCATGCGAAAGATCGCTTTGGCGAACATGCCATTGGCGCTTGCCGATCCGGTGCCGTTGACGTTGGCAAATTTGATCACAAAATCATTAATCGATTCTTTGGGTTGCATGTTTAGCCCGCCTTAGTAACCGAGTAAAGGAATCGCTGCATGTCCCAGGCACCAGTAGGGCAGCGTTCTGCGCATAGGCCACAGTGCAGGCACACATTCTCGTCCTTGACCATGACGCGCTGTGTTTGCACGAGTGCTTCGGAGACATAAAGCTCTTGTGTTGTGTCATTGGCGGGGGCGCGAAGGGTTCGACGCAGCGCGTCTTCATCGGCGTTATCAATAAAATTGATACAGTCAGTAGGACAGATGTCGGTGCAGCCATCGCATTCAATGCACTTTGCGCCGTCAAAGACAGTCTGTACATCGCAATTGAGGCACCGCTCAGCTTCGCGGTAGGCCGCGTTGACATCAAAGCCGAGCTCTACCTCAACCTTGCGATCCTTGAGCGCAGTGACTTTATCAACGTGGGGGACCTTTTCGCGGAGGTCCACGGTCACCAGATTGTCATAGCTCCACTCGTGTACGCCCATTTTTTGGCTGATGAGGTTCACGCCAGGGGCGGGGCGTTGTTGGGTCGGCTTGCCTGATAGGAAAAGATCAATCGACACTGCAGCTTGATGCCCATGTGCGACGGCAGTGATGATATTTTCAGGGCCAAAGGCTGCGTCACCCCCAAAAAATACTTTGGGATTGCTTGATTGGAATGTCCGCTTATCGACCTGAGGCATGTCCCATTTGCCGAACTCGATACCGAGGTCGCGCTCTATCCAGGGGAATGCATTGTCTTGGCCAATGGCGATGAGTACTTCGTCGGCGGCAAAAAAGATTTCCTCGCCCGTTGGGACGAGGTTGCGCTTACCTGCCGAGTCATAAACCACGTCAACTTTATCAAAGCGCATGCCGGTCAGCTTGCCATCTTCGTGGACAAACTCCTTTGGCACGTGGTTATTGAGTATTGGAATGTCCTCTTCTTGAGCATCCTCGATTTCCCATGGTGAGGCCTTCATTCGCGCAAACTCGGAACGCACGACTACTTTGACATCCTCTCCACCGAGTCGACGCGCTGTTCGACAGCAGTCCATCGCTGTATTACCTCCGCCCAGTACCAAGACGCGCTTGCCCACTTTCTGAATGTGTTCAAAGGCGACGGATCCCAGCCATTCGATACCCACGTGAATCTGTTTCTCACATTCTTGCCGACCGGGTAGATCCAGATCGCTGCCTCGAGGAGCGCCGGTGCCGACAAAAATAGCGTCGTAACTTTTATCGATGATCGACTTTAGGCTTTCCACGTAGGTATCAAAGTGCGATTGAATGCCCATATTCAGCACGTAGTCGACTTCTTCGTCGAGGACTTCCGGTGGCAGCCGGAATGAAGGAATTTGGCTACGCATGAAGCCGCCCCCTGCAGGTTGGCTGTCATACAAGTCTAATTGGTAACCCAATGGCGCAAGGTCTCGTGCCACCGTCAAGGAAGCTGGGCCGCCGCCGATCAGAGCAATCCGTTTGCCATTTTTCTGTCGCGGGATGCTGGGAAGGCGATCGGTAATCGAGCCTTTATTATCCGCGGCCACCCGCTTGAGCCGGCAAATGGCAACGGGTTGTTCCTCGACCCGTCCACGTCGACAAGCGGGCTCGCAGGGCCTATCACAGGTGCGGCCTAAAATGCCGGGAAACACGTTCGATTCCCAGTTCACCATGTAGGCGTCGTCGTAACGCTCTTGAGCGATGAGCCGGATGTATTCAGGAACCGGTGTGTGCGCAGGACACGCATACTGGCAATCGACCACTTTATGGAAATATTCCGGGTCTCGTAGATCAGTTGGTTTCACGTTATTCACTTCGCCCGACCACTGGTCGCGCCCCCCAAGTGATGATTCTTATCGACAGCGTAGTCTGTTTTTATAACGTTTAGTCTAACGTCTTAGTTACTTATATCGGATACCATATCAGTGTTCAATTTTCATTGCGACCAGTCATGAACTGGGCCCATGTTGCCGCGTTTGTCTCGTCCTCTTGACGTTGTTGACCCGATTACTCAGGACGGTACCAAATGGGAGAAGAGTAGGCGCGGTCTTGCACCGTGCGCGGTGCGTTAGCAAAATCGCCACCGAAGTATTTTCGGTCGTATTCGCTCCATCGTGGACGCGGGATTTCGATGGCTCTGGCGTAATAAAAGGCGGCCTGCGAAGCGTCAAACTCCGGGTCGGTCCATTGTGCACTGAGCTGCACGGCCCCGATCGTATTCGAAAACGTCACCGCCTCTAAGTCGACAGTGCTGCCAACCAGCTCTGGCTGTCCGGTGGCAGGGTTGATTCCACGATTGTCAGAGAGCGCCACGTAATAAATTTGCTCATGCGTGTCGCCCTTGGCATCGATCCAACCTTTTATAATTTGCACCTGGTCTAAATTAGCCGCGTCGGGATCTTTCATTGCCTGCACCATAAACGTTGGGGCCGTCGCGTCCCGCTGCGCGGACAACTCTCCACCCATGGGCACACCGTCGCGATAGCCAATCGTCTCAAAGTAGGGGCTGTGGACACTATCAGCAGCAAACTGCCAGCCGCCGAAAAAGCGCAACACAATGCGTGAGCCGGTCGTGGCGTAAACTTCGCGACGTTTCATGCTGGCGAAGAGATCGTCACGCGTATTGTCGGGTGCCCAAACGGCCGCTAGACCTGAGGCGCCTAACTCCCAGTCGGCATTTAGCCCGGCCATACGAGAGTCTGGGGAGCGGACTCCCGGTTCAGAGTTGGCGAACTTGCCAAAGAAATTGTCTTCTTCCGCTGTCGCGAGCGAGGTGTGATCGTCAGTGCTGCCGATCATGCCAAACGCATAAGGGTTCGCGCCAATGGTTTTCTCTAAGGCGAGTCCTCGTTTGAGTGCCGATCGAGCGTAAGAGCCCGGATACATGTCGGGCGTTGTTTTTACCGTATTAGAGATGTTGTATTCGTCCCATCGCTCAAACTCTGCAAACGGATCATCGGGGGATAGAGAAGGGTGCGTCTCGCTATCGCCTTTTATTTGGGTGACCTCAGCAATCGGCTCCCATCGCATGCGCGCTTCGGCATAATCTTGATCGAGGGGGTCGCCGTCGAGCGTAGTGGTGTCCCACATCAAGCCATTACTGAGGTTGCCGTTATGGGGGATTGAGAGCGCTTCTCCACCGGTAATTTGTTCGTACTCGGTCAATGCTTGCCAGAGTGCCTCTGGGTTACTGGAGGATTGTGCTGAGTAGGGCAGCCAACCGGTCACGACTTCTTCGCTATCTTTCATAATGATGCAGCGATGGAGGTTGCTGCCGCCTTGCATCGCGGTCCATTCGTAGCCGGTGAAGGCCGTAAAGACGCCTGGCTGGTTGAACTCATCGGCGGTGCGAGCAACGTCAGTCCAGATTGCACTCCGCAACTCGTCAGGGTAGGCGTCTCTTGCGGGGTTGGGATCGTTGATGCTGTTGACGAAAGCAATAATCGGGTTGCTCGACGCCACTCGCGTTGGGTCCGTTTCATTGGGATCAGGTCTGGGGGCGTACTGTGATGCCCATGTTTTGCCCAGCAGTGTCGCGGTGAGCCTGGGGTCCTCTATAGTAAACATGCGATAAAGACCCATAAATTCTGCGTGGTCAGTAACGGATAAAAAATCCAGCGGACGCTTGAGTTGGGCGGGCAAGCCGTTTGAGGCAATCACCCGTTCTCCCCGCGCAAATCGGTAGGCGTCTGCACCGGTTAACAATAAATTGCCCATCGAATGGGCGTCGGCGGAGATGTTGGAGTGGAGATGCAGGTCGCCAAAAAAGACCTGTTTCGGATAGTCGGTGTTGATCCCGGTTGAGTAACCGCCCTCGGAGGCGCCGACACCTAGTGATAGGCAGGCTAAGCAGGCCGACAAGGCAGCGGGGAGTCTGGTAGGCGACATGGATAAGCTCTCTAATTCTTTGACGGGTAAGCTTACCTTGTGGGCGTTCAAAAGTATTGTGATGCCGCGGTCGGTTACCTTTTCGCTTTTGCGCGCGGCTGTGTATAATCCGCGGCCGTGGCGGGGTACCCTCCGTCACCGTTGCGGTTGATTGATGGCAACGACAAGGCTCGGTGGCAGAGTGGTAATGCAGCGGATTGCAAATCCGTCAACGCCGGTTCGATTCCGACCCGAGCCTCCAAAATACACAGCAATAATCGCGGCATACCAAACGGCGCTATGCATTGCGATAACCCACTCCCTACTCATTCCCTGATGCGCAACGTTCAAACGCATCGATTTGGGGGAGTGGATTTGTCTGGATTACTCGTCGGGTAGCTTTTTCATGACCTCGAACAGCCTATCCATGATGTCTGTCACATCACTCGCGAGTTCTTCTCGTTCAGCCATTGGCGCATTGCCGAAGTCGATTGCTCCTTGAAGCTTCCGCAACCTATTCATCAATTCTTGAAGTTCAG
>CAJWWJ010000110.1 GCA_913048575.1 uncultured Halieaceae bacterium | reverse complement strand
GGTGCTTCATGCCTCAGAGGCAGATGGCCTCATTACCGCATCCATCGCTTCGCGAAGCCGGGTTGCCCAATTCTTGAGCATGCGATCTGCCGCCTGCCGATTGGTGATTTTATTCGCATAATTGACGAAAGAATCGGGATCGGCCTTGCTGTCGTAAGCGCGCACGAGCACTTCGGAGGTTTCAGCATCGATGAGTTCCAGATACAACGTCATGGAACCGGCCGAAGCAGAATAGGAGCGCGTCATACTGGGGCTGCTGACATCTGGGCTGGTAATGTTGAGGTTGACGATGTTGGGGCGGACCAGCAGCACGTCCTGACCTTGCTGCCATTCAGTCACTAAATTATAGGAGGGCTCTTCGCTGAGTGCGTCGGTGAAGAAGGTGGTGCACTCCTCGCCTAACTCGCGCTTAATGCGATCGATATCACGCTCTTTAATCTGTTGACCACTGCTGCGGTGTGACGAATTGTAGTCTCGCTGCCAATTCTTACGAAATGCAACTTCGCATGGCACGATCGCGAATTCGTTGTAGATATCGAGTTGGGCCTCAGGTTTGATATAGACTGCGCTGTGCTTGTCACTGCGCACGAGATCGAGGCCGTCCGGTGTAGTGGTCGGGACCGTTTCTGATGTTGAAGCGCAGCCCAGTATGAGCAGCATGCTGAGCGAAACAATGAGATTCTTCATTTTTCTATCCTTTCATCAATCCTTGATGGGTCTATCGAGCATGAAACATCCTGCTCATCTGTTGTCTGAGTGGCGTTTGCGCGGCCACTGCTATTACGGCCATCGCCGCTAGAGCAGTTTGATAGCCGAAGAACTACTGACTGATACTTTACTATGGCAAATGGAGCGTGAGCCATGAACAATTTACGAAACCGCAGCCGCCTCAGGGGTCACCTACCTGCTGGTAACCGGATCGGGGCCATGTTAACCGACTCCTTGCAGCATCACAGCCGCCGCAGTATTCTCGAAACAAATTGATAAGGAGTCAGGGCCATGAATGAGGCACTGCCACAGCGCGCCCAATTTCATCATATGAAAGAGGGGACCCAAAGCGATTGGGAAATTATTGGCGCTGAATTTTCGGAGTTTCGGAGTACGGTGGTGAACCGTATTAAGGATCATTTGTTGCTGCTGAAGGGCGATTCTGGCGGTTTTCCTGTTGATCGTTTAACCCATTGCTTGCAGACCGCAACACTGGCACATCAAGACGGCAAGGATGAAGAGTATGTGGTGTGCGCGTTGCTTCATGATATTGGCGATACGCTGGGGCCAGCCAATCACGCAGACGTGGCAGCCGTATTACTTGAGCCTTATGTGAGCGAAGCCAATTACTGGATGGTTAAGCATCACGGCATTTTCCAAGGGTATTACTTTTTTCACTATATGGGTCTCGATCGCAATATGCGCGATCAGTATCAAGACCATCCCCACTATGCCCGCACGCTCGAATTTATCGAAAAATATGACGCTCCCGCGTTTGATCCTGAGGCAGAGTGTTTTGCGTTGTCATTCTTTGAGCCGATGATGGAACGCGTTTTTCAAGCGCCGCAGCGGTCTCTCTATATTAACGAGGAAGCTCCAGAGTCAGGCTGACGGTGCCCCTGCTTGGGTGAGTCGCGGCGCGAGATGCGCCTTGGGAACGCGCGGCGCGCTTGCGAGCCACGAGTCTCATAGCAGGCCAATTGCAGCAGGCCCCTCCTAGCTTAGCGGCGTGCGGGAGTTACCTGTAGTGAGGCCCCATTTACGTTATCGTTGATCTTCGTTCCTCTTAACGCGATCATTATGTCTTCACCACTATCCAACAATGAGCGTTCGGCAAGCTCGCAACCCTCTGCGATTCTGGGTGCGGCGAGCAGGGCGAGTGAGCAGGCTTCTTTGCATGTTGCCTCAGTCATCCCGCCGTTCTCTCAAATGCCTCGGTGGTTACAGGCAGAGCTGCGATCAGATCACGCGGGTGAGTACGGCGCCGTGATGATCTACCGGGGGATTTTGGCAGTGTCACGGGATCACTCAGTGCGCGATTTTGCGGAACGGCATATTGCGACGGAGCGTGACCATCTGCGATTAATGGAGGAGACGGTACCGTCTTCAGCGAGGACTCAATTATTGCCGCTTTGGTGGCTGATGGGCTGGCTCACAGGGGCGTTACCGGCCATCTTTGGGAGGCATGCGGTCTTTGCCACCATAGAAGCGGTGGAAACCTTTGTGGATCATCATTACCGCCAGCAGATAGACCGCCTCGCAGAGCAGGAGCGTTACGAGTCTCTCAGGGAATTACTGTTGCAATGCCAAGAAGACGAGGTCAGTCATCGCGACGAGGCCGCGGGTCTCGCTGGGACTAGCCGGGGGATTCTAATGCGGCTGTGGTCTGCCATCGTCGGTGCCGGCTCTGCGACAGCCGTGATTGCCGCTCGCCGGATTTAGCACGCAGTTAGGCAACCATGCCGAGCTTGCTGGACAAGGTTACTACCACGATCCATTACTTTGTTATCTGCGCCAGCCGAGGGTCGTTGGGGTAGACCCAGTCCTCGTTAATGACCTGCTCCACGGCGAGTTCTGACGGAATGCTGTCGAGCCCAATCATACGATCGGCATGTTGGTTCCAATGATAGATTCGGGCTTCTTGATAGCTTAATGGCACGCCCTTGAAGCCCGGAGATTCCATCGACTTTTGGATCTCAGTGCCAAATTCTGTGTCCTCAAGCAAGATTTTGCACAGTGACTCGCCACGATTCACGGTCCAGTAATCAGGGCCCTCGCCGTCGCCCCAATCCGGCGCAATGGTCCAGCACTCTATGCGGCACTTATTGACGCCATTGGGCCAGAAGAGCAGCGGTCCGAGCACAAATTCGGTGAGCTGCGACACCCAATTAGGGAAAATGCCGTAGGATTGAATGCAGGTACGAGCGATTTCGCCGACGGTGGCGATTTCTGCTCGCGCGCCCACATCGCGTGTTGATGCTGCATCCTCGGACCCATTAAGACGGGGCGGTGGGGCCACCATGCGGCCATGTCCATTACGGTATAGCGTGTTGACGTTGCGTCGGTGATCTAGCAGTGGCGCGACCGTAGTGGGGTGAATATTGGGAACATGGTAAACCTCAGTATTCGCCTCCATCGCAACCTTCCAGTTGCAGTCGAGGTCAAAGCTGTGTCGAGCAGATAAGCGACACTGATCAAATTGGAACTCTTGCCATTCATCGGCGATAGGTCCTAGCCAATCGAGCAGGCTGACGGCTTCAGGATCAAAATTCACGAAGATGAACTTGCCGAATCGCTCGCAGCGAATGCTCGAGAGGCTGCGACAGCTCAAGTCAAAATCACCAAAGTCTTCTGGGTCTTTAATGGCTTGTAACTCGCCGTTTAACGAATAGCTCCAGCCATGATATTGACAGGTGAGCCTGAGTCGTCGCCCCTTTTCATCCGTGACAACCGGTGCACCGCGATGCGAGCACACATTGTAAAATGCGTTCACGTCGCCGTTCTCGGCATGCACAATGACGACCGGCTCTCCGGCTTGCTCCCACTTAATGAAGCAGCCGGGTTCAGGAAGCTCATCGAGATGGGCTGCAAATAACCATGACTTCTTAAAAATCTCAGCTTGCTCTAACGCATAAAATCCCTCGTCGGTGTAACGACCAGCAGGGATATCAGGTAGCCGTGGAAAGCCCTCAGGCGGGGCAGTTCTCTGTGCTTCATACTCCATGAGGTCACGCAGTGTTTTGATTTCTTGCGGTGTCATAGTGATGCCTTAGCCAATCAGCAAGTTAGGGTGCAATTTCAATTGGATGCAATATTCAGAGAGCATAGCGTACAGGAGTTTAGCTAGGCGATAACCTTACAGGGTTAAGACTGGGTGAGAGACATTCTGGTCTGGGTCCGGGTTACGCTGTCATTCTATGCATCTTATACGCAGTGTAGTCTGCCAATGAGGGGCCTATGGGAGTCTTCCAATTGGCTCAAACGTTGATATTAGCGGTGGTCTGAGCTGCCGTCTTTGCGGCATGTCTAGAGCGTATAGCGCCAAAGCAGGGCATGATGTGAGCGAGCCGTATGGGAATGCACTGGCATTCAGTGTGTTTGGCAATCTGATGGTGGAGGGGGTGATCGATGGCGATTCAACTACAACGATGGTTTTTGGTGCTTGCGGCGGGCCTATTGCTGAGTAGTGGTTTGGCCCGAGAGTCCCACTCGTCCGAGCGTCCGAGCGCTGATACGTTGTTGCGTGAATCCCTTATTGGGTTGGCCGATCAGGAAGTCATCGTAAGCGAGGTTGATATACCTCCCAATACGGAGCTGCCCTGGCACTCCCACCCGGGCGCTGAGATATTTTATGTGCTCTCAGGGACTATTGTACTAATGCAAAGGGATCAAGCGGATATCCAGAGTCAAGAGGGCGAGGTGCGCATGATCCCAAGAGGTGTTGTGCACAGCGGTAAAACTGCAGAGGACGGCGCGTCGTTATTGATTGTTAGGGTGCATGACGCGGGTCAGCCAGAGCGCATCCTAGCGGTGCAACCATAGAGAGCCCGAGGCATCTTGCGCTAGGGCGTTATTCCCTAGCCGAGAAGAAGATGAAAAGTGCTGATACACAGTGAATATAACTCAAACACGCCAGGAAGAATTGATACACAGTGACCATTAAAAGCGGCAATAAATGAAAATCACGCTGGGTCCCGGTGCGATCGTCGCGGCGGCATTTATCGGCCCTGGCACGATCGCGACAGCCGCTGCCGCTGGTGCGAGTTCAGGAATCACATTGCTGTGGGCGATTTTACTCTCGGTAGCGGCCACGCTTGTATTACAGGAGCTGTCGGTGCGAAGCGCCCTGGCGACGAATCGTGATTTAGCTGCGCTGATTCGGTTGCTGGGTGAGCGGCAGTGGTGGGGCGGAGCGCTCGCTATATTAGTGTTGTGCGCCATCGGTGTCGGCAACGCGGCCTATCAATCTGGCAACCTGTCAGGCGCCGGTTTGGGTCTGGGCGCGGTATTACCGGTGCCCTTTGCTTTCGCGGTGATCGCCAGCAGCCTGGTGTCGGCGAGCCTTATTTTGCTCGACCGTTATCGTGTTTTAGAGCGTGTCTTAGTGATCTTGGTTGTGTTGATGGCTTGCCTCTTTATTGGGCTCGCGGTGTTCTGCATGCCTGAGCTATTTGCTATGCACCACTCGCTCATTTTGGCTTCTGATGCGTCGAATACGTTGACACTCGTATTGGCGCTCATCGGCACTACTGTGGTGCCGTACAACCTATTTCTGCACGCCACTGCAGCTCGGCGACGATGGTTGGGAGTGCCATTGGCGCAAGCGATACAGGAGGCACGCACCGAGGCCACCCTGGCGATTACGTTGGGTGGCATCATGACCATTTCCGTCATGGTGGTGGCAACCGTGGTGCTGCAGGGAGATAGCGAGGGGCCCATTTTGGAGCGGTTAATGACCGCAATTGATCACCGTATTCCCGGGGTGGGCACGTGGGTGGTCGGTGGTGGTTTATTTGCGGCAGGACTGACATCGGCGATCGCGGCGCCGATAGCAGCGGGCTGGACCGTCTGTGGTGTCATGGGGTGGTCGACTGACGCACAGAGTCGGCCGTTTAAGTTCGTGGCGCTCAACGTGTTAGGCGTAGGTCTGACATTTGCACTGCTGATCCCGCGGCCGGATGTCCTGATCATTGCCGCACAAGCCACCAACGCGGTGCTGTTACCACTCATTGCAGGCATCTTGCTGATTGTCGCCAATAGTGCGCTGATACCGGCGCTGTATCGTAATCGACGTCTGCACAATGGTGTGGCTGCGAGTGTGATTCTGCTCGTGCTTACTTTGGGCCTGAGTAAGGTCATCAGCTTGGTAGGCTGACTGGCTGCCGTTGCCCAACCGAAATTATCTTGATCGCTCAGAAATACTTACTGATCGACTACTGGATGCTCGATAAGGAGTGTGGGAATCGCCAAAGCATGCGATTTCACGGTGCATACTCGGGTGCCGGGTTTGCGGCCCGCCTTGACATCCGTGACATCGACACCCGCCGACAGTAACCGCTTTTGCGTGGTGTCGATATCGGCTGTTTTGAGTGCGAGACCCCACATCTCGTCATGATCGGGCGCTTTGTCAGTGGCGATCACTTCAATACTCATGGAGCTTGCTCTGAAAAAAAGCTGTGTCCCGCCCCATTCAGGCACCGCTTGCTCTAGTGCTAAACGAATGCCGAGCTGTTCACCATAGAATCGTTTGGCAGCGTCTGCACTGTTCGTTTTTACAACGACATGATCGACAGCAGTAATGGGTGATTCAGCCAACACCGCAGACATCGGCAAAGTGGAAGTTTCGCTGTGCTCAATACAAAATGAGAAGATGCCTCGTGCGGCCTCTGTATCCCAAAAGATATTCCGCCAGTGACGCTGCGCTCCGGTATTGTCATCGATGCCTTGCCCGGGTATCGGCTCGGATACCATGAGGTCAAAAGAGCGTGCGCGCTTTATAAAAGCGGTTGCGTCTTGAGTACCAAAGACGAGCCCGCCCAAACTAGAGCCTCGCTTATCCAATAGCGTTCGTACAATGTCGGCTGCTGGTCCATTCCCCTTTATCGCGAGTAATTCGAGATAGATATTGTCGAGTTGGAACAACGTATTAGCAGTGCCGTAGTCGGGATGAGTCCCCTGCCAGCTGGGCGGCCTTCCCAGTAAGGTAGAATACTGATCGGTCGCGTCTTGCAGATCTGGAACGACGATAATGAGATGATCAATACGGGTGTCTTGCTTGTCTTGATGAGTCATAGATTTGTCATCCGTTTAAATTTTTCAGCCAGTACTGCGTTGTTTGAGCGCGCTGGCAACTGTCAATGCGCCACCCTAGGTGATCTGCAATAAGATCGCCACCGCGGGTGTGAAAGGAACAACGTACTGCTTCAGTGACAAGGCTGTTAATGACCAGGATGGATGCAGGCTGACCCGCCCCACCAAGTGATACGCGATGCCGCAGAAAAGAGATAAC
>CAJWWJ010000109.1 GCA_913048575.1 uncultured Halieaceae bacterium | reverse complement strand
TGATTGGCGGTGCGGATTACCAAAAGCAGCTGAGCAAGGTGAATCGAGCTCCGGTAGATCTTGTGGTTGCGACACCAGGGCGGTTGATTGACTTTATGGAGCGGCGAGACCTGGCGCTAGATCGGGTCGAAATCCTGGTGTTGGACGAGGCAGACCGGATGTTAGATATGGGGTTTATCCCCCAGGTCAAGCGGATCGTTCGAACCACACCGCGTAAAGAAGATCGGCAAACGCTGCTGTTCTCAGCAACCTTCACTCAAGACGTCATGAATTTAGCGCAACAGTGGACCTTCGAGCCCGTCACGGTAGAGATTGAACCCGAACGGGTTGCCACCGCCTCAGTTGACCAGAAGGTCTACTTGGTAGCGAGTCGTGATCGCTTCTCTGTATTGATGGACTTATTGCAAGATGCCGAGGTTGAGAGCGTTATTATTTTCGCCAATCGTCGTGATCAGGTGCGCCGTTTGCACGAGAAGCTGCGTAAGGCCGGCGTGCACTGCGGTATGTTGTCTGGCGAGGTGACTCAGGCTAAGCGCACGCGGACCTTAGAACAGTTCAAATCAGGTCAATGCAAAGTGCTGGTTGCCACTGACGTAGCAGGTCGAGGTATTCACGTAGAGGGGATTTCTCACGTGGTGAATTACAACCTCCCCGAGGATCCCGAGGACTATGTGCATCGAATCGGTCGCACGGGTCGAGCGGGCGCAACCGGCGTATCGATTAGCTTCGCAAGCGAGGATGACGCTTTTTTATTGCCAGACATAGAAGCGCTGCTGGGGCATTCCCTCGCCTGTATCTCACCGCCATGACGGGGGTTTGGACAGCGTTATCGCTGTCCGCGTAATTCATCGCACCAAAGCAGCGTGGCGCCGATGACGGCGGCGGGAATCACAATCAAGTTCACCAAGGGTATGCCTGTAAAAAAGGCAACAGTTCCGCCGAAACCAATCGTTGACGCTCTTTTTGCGGCGCAGGCTTCTCGGACATCTCTAAAGGGAAGCCGGTGATTGTCCATTGGGTAATCAATAAATTGTAGGCTCATCATCCAAGCACCCAGCAAGAACCATCCCACCGGTGCAAACGCGTTTAATACGGGAATAATCGTCAGAAGCAGCATGCCCAAAGCCACCGGCAAATAGGTCAGCAGTTTTCTGACTTCCCGGAGAAACGCTCTGGGCACCTCCAAGAGGGCGCGGCCGAAACTATCCGATGAGGGAATCGGCTCGCCGGTCACCAGCTCCTCAACCCGCTCCGACAGCAAGGCGTGAAAGGGCGAAGTGAGCAGGAGCACTGCAAGCGTCGAGACGTATCCCGTCATCAGGCTACCGACCAGCCACAGCAAAGGCGTAATGATCCATGTCAAAAACTGAAGCCACTCGGGGACACTCAGCAGAGCAGCGTCATAAAAATCAGACACTAGCTGGAACAGGCCCCAGCCCATGAGGCTAAAGAGCAGGATGTTGGCGGCCAGCGGCACCATTACGAACTGGCGTAAGCCGGGCTGAAAAATCATACCCAGCCCGCGCAAAAAGTAGCCAGCACCGGTCAAAAAATTGCCGTTCATGGTCATCGCCGTAATGATTAAAGACTGACTATACTGCGGGTATGACCAAGGAGAGTGCAACCACTAGTGAGTGACGATGAGCTATTTGCGCAGGAGATGGCTGGCGTAAAACCGCTGGCAAGAGATGCGCGGGTGCGACTGGTCAAAGAGGCACTATCGGAGGAACAACAGACTGGCCGTCGTCTGGCAGCAGAGGGAGAGGAGGCCGTCACTAATCCGTTGGTCGACGAGGGTGTGTTGCCATTGGATTCCTGGTCCATCCTCGAGTTTAAGCGTCCCGGTATTCAGAACGGGGTGTATCGTAAACTGCGCCTAGGGCAGTATCAAACTGATGCGAGGCTTGATTTGCACCGGATGGTGGTCAAGAAAGCGCGTGAAGAGATATTTGCTTTTATCCGCGAAGCCACGGAATTGGGCCTTCGTAATCTGTTAATTGTGCACGGTAAAGGCCAGTCTGGCGCAGCCTCTGACCGCAAGGCGGTACTGAAAGGTTACGTGAATCATTGGCTGAGGGAACTGGATGTGGTGCAGGCTTTCCACTCCGCGCAGCCGGCTCATGGCGGTACGGGATCGGTTTATGTGTTGCTGAGAAAAAGTAGCGACAAAAAGCGGGAAAATCGGCTCAAGTACATGAAGGGTAGAGTTCAGGATTGAGCGTCTAACTTTTCGAGCAACAATTGGTTCAGTAGCTGAGGGTTAGCCTGTCCCTGCGATGCCTTCATGATCTGTCCGACAAAAAATCCGCTGAGCTTTTTGCGTTTCGCCTCGTCTGCCGCCACATATTGAGCGACCTGATCTGGGTTCGCAGTGATCACCTCTGCCACCATAGTTTCCAAGGCCCCCGCATCACTCACCTGCTTGAGTCCTCGTGATTCAATGATCTCATCCGCATCACCAAGGCCTTCCCACATCGCGTCAAACACTTGTTTTGCCAACTTACTCGACAGGGTGCCATCTTCAATACGGCTGATTAAGCCGGCAAGTTGCTGTGCCGATAGGGGACTGTGCTCTATGGCGATATCGGCTCGATTCAGTGCCCCCGACAGGTCGCCCAAAATCCAATTGGCTGCCGGTTTTGCGGCATGGCAGTGGTCAACGACTGCCTCAAAAAAAGAAGCCATTGAGTGATTCGGTACCAATAGCGTCGCATCGTATTCGCTCAATCCATAATCACTGACGAACCGATCTCGCTTCGCACCTGGCAATTCAGGTAGCGTGGCGCGAACAGCTTCGATGTAGTCGGCATCAATCTCGATGGGCAGGAGATCGGGTTCGGGAAAGTATCGATAGTCGTTAGCGACTTCTTTGGAGCGCATGGAGCGGGTGACATTTTGTTCGGCATCGTAAAGTCGCGTTTCTTGGGTAATGCGACCCCCACCGTCAAGAATGTCCGCCTGACGCTCACATTCAACGTGGATTGCGCGCTCGACAAAACGGAAGGAGTTGACGTTTTTGATCTCAGTTCGTGTCCCCAGTGCGTCGGTGCCTCGCTCGCGCAGGGAGATGTTGATATCACAGCGCATGGATCCTTCTGCCATGTTGCCGTCAGAAATGCCTAAGTAAGTCACCAGTGAATGCAGCGCCTTCAGGTAAGCGACGGCCTGCTCTGCTGTTCGAAAGTCAGGCTCGGTTACGATTTCTAGCAGGGGTGTGCCGGCCCGGTTTAAGTCGATTCCGGTTTCACGGGGGAAGATATCGTGGACTGATTTGCCCGCGTCCTCTTCTAGATGCGCCCGGGTGATACGGATCGGCAGTAGCGAACCATCGGGCATGGGCACATCAAAGACGCCTTCGCATACAATTGGCGCAAAAAATTGGCTCACCTGATAGCCCTTGGGCAGATCTGGGTAAAAATAGTTCTTTCGATCGAAGACCGAGCGCTCCCCAATCTTTGCCCCAATGCCTAAACCAAAGGTGACGGCATGGCGCACGGCCTCTTCATTTAAAACAGGCAGCATGCCTGGCATGCCAAGATCGACTGGATCAGCTTGACAGTTGGGTTCGGCCCCAAACTGCGTTGCCGATCCTGAAAAAATCTTAGACTGCGTTGCCAGTTGCAAATGCACTTCCAGTCCCATGACGATTTCCCAGTTCATGATTGGAAAGCCCCAAAGTTTGGTCGGATCGTGTGCCAATCGGTGTCTTGCTGCAGCCGATGTGCCGTATTGAGAATCGTCGTCTCGTCGAAGGCCTTGCCAATGAGCTGCAAGCCCACAGGCATTCCGTTGATTAACCCCGCTGGCGTAGACAAGCCAGGCAAGCCCGCTAAGTTAACCGCTAACGTGTAAATGTCCTCCATATACATCGCCACGGGGTCTTGTTGCTTCGCGCCACGCTGAAAGGCGACGTTCGGTGCGGAAGGCCCGGCAATTACATCAACGGTTTCGAAAGCGCGATGAAAATCCTCTGCAATAATGCGCCTGACTTGCTGGGCTTTATTAAAGTAGGCGTCGTAGAAGCCAGATGATAAGGCATAGGTGCCCACCAAAATACGCCGCTGGACCTCTTCCCCAAAACCCTCGCTACGAGATCGAAGATACAGATCCTCAAGGTCGATCGGGGCGTCACAGCGATGACCAAATCGCACGCCATCGTAGCGCGCCAGATTAGCAGAGGCCTCCGCAGGTGCGATGACATAGTAAGTGGCGATAGCGTAGTGGGTGTGAGGCAAATCGATATCAATGAGCCGGGCCCCTGCCTTTTCTAGCAGTGACAACGCCGCCATGATGCGTTCTTGGACGTCGGGGTTGAGCGCCTCATTAAAATATTCTCGAGGTATCCCGATACGCAGGCCCTCTATCTCGCCATTGAGTGCCGCTGCAAAATCGGGTACCGCCCTGTCTGCAGAGGTAGAGTCTCCTGCATCGATGCCCGACATTGCCGTTAACATATGCGCGCAATCTTCCGCCGACCGCGCCATGGGCCCAGCCTGATCCAATGATGATGCGAAGGCGATAATGCCCAGTCGTGACACTCGTCCATAAGTCGGTTTCAATCCGGTGATGCCACACAAGGAGGCAGGTTGTCTGATGGACCCTCCGGTATCGGTGCCGGTTACCAGTGGCGCGAATCCGGCCGCGAGTGCCGCAGCCGACCCGCCCGAACTCCCGCCCGGCACACAGTTAAGGTCCCAAGGGTTTTTCACTGCGCCGAAATAGCTGGTCTCGTTGGATGACCCCATGGCGAACTCGTCCATATTGCACTTTCCCAGGGTGACAGTACCTGCTGCTTTGAGTTTGGCCACAACGGTCGCGTCGTATGCGGGCTCGAACGTTTCCAGCATATGGGAGCCACAGGTAGTGCGCACTCCTTGCGTGCAAAAAATGTCTTTGTGTAGCAAGGGAATTCCCGTGAGAGGGTTACCTTCGCCCCGTGACAGAATGTGATCGGCTGCTCGGGCATCGGTAAGTGCCTGTTCACGACAGAGGGTGATGACGGCATTTAACGCCTCATTTTCCGCCTCGATCTGTCCCAAATAGGTGTTTACCAGCTCTTCGCTGGAAATGGTGCGTGCCGACAGCATACGTTGGAGCGTGCTGACAGAGGCGCTTAACACGTCACTATCTGGCATCAGTCAATAACCTTTGGAACGAGAAAATAGCCGCTGTCTTGAGCGGGTGCGGAGGCCATCAGCGCCTCTCGAGCGTTGTGACTTGTCACCGTGTCTGCGCGCAACCGTTGCGTCATATCGTGGGGGTTAGACATCGGGACCACGCCGTCAGTATTGATCGTATTCAGTTCGTCGACGAGATCGAGCACCTTACTGAACCGTTCCGTGACTTCTGGCAGCTCAGACTCCGAAATACTGAGTCGAGCAAGCAGGGCAACTTTCTCAATATCTTCTGGAGTGACCGACATAACCGCGTTTCCGTTTGAGGGGGCACGAAAACTAACATACTTGTCGCTTGCCCAAAAACCCCCGCATTGCTACATTCTCTTGCAATATGACGTCTGGAACGTCAGTTTTGAGGCCATTTTTCGTTGGAGTGTGCCTATGTGGTTAGGTGTTACTGCTCGATCACGTTGATATTTTTGGGCCACCGCCCTTGCGGTTGGCCACCACAGTCAGGGAATGATGATGCTCAAGCGCCTCCGAGGGATGTTTTCTACCGATTTATCGATCGATCTGGGCACTGCCAATACGCTGATTTACGTAAAAGAACGCGGGATCATTCTCGACGAGCCATCGGTTGTCGCCATTCGTCTGCACAATGGGCAGAAATCGATCGAGGCAGTGGGTACTGAAGCAAAGCGCATGCTGGGTCGAACGCCGGGCAATATTCAAGCGATTCGTCCTTTGAAGGATGGTGTGATTGCCGACTTTCAAGTGACCGAAAAAATGCTGCAGCACTTTATCTCTAAGGTTCATGAAAGCAAATTTATTCGACCCAGTCCGCGCGTCTTGATCTGCGTGCCCTGCATGTCGACGCAAGTGGAGCGGCGAGCGATCCGGGAGTCAGCCCTGAGTGCGGGGGCCCGGGAGGTTAGGCTGATAGAGGAGCCAATGGCCGCTGCGATTGGCGCGGGCTTGCAAGTGGAAGAGGCCAGCGGATGTATGGTGGTGGACATTGGTGGTGGTACCACAGAGATCGCCATCATTTCCCTCAATGGCGTCGTCTATCGGGACTCAATTCGGATCGGAGGTGACCGTTTTGATGAGTCAATCGTGTCTTATGTGCGCCGTAAATACGGCAGCTTAATCGGCGATTCGACAGCTGAGCGGATCAAGCAAGAGATCGGTTGCGCCAGAAAGTCTGACGAGCTGCGAGAAATTGATGTTCGAGGACGACATTTGGCCGAGGGCGTGCCGAGAGGCTTCACCTTGACCAACGATGAGATACTGGGTGCGCTCGAGGAGCCGTTAGAGGCCATGATGCGGTCCGTGAAATCAGCTTTGGAACAGTCCCCACCGGAACTTGCTGCCGATATTGCCGAGTCGGGCATTGTGCTAACCGGCGGCGGGGCCCTGCTGACCGATCTCGATAAGCGCATTTCTGATGAGACTGGTCTCCCGGTGGTAGTGGCAGAGGACCCCCTAACCTGTGTGGCGCGAGGAGGCGGTAAGGCGCTCGAGCTGATGGATCGCCATGTGTTGGATTTGCTGTCAACTGAATAACTCCAGACTACGCGGAGCAGCGCCATCAAACCGCTTTTCTTAAAACAAAATCCAATCGGTGCGCGGTTCCTCTTATTGAGCGCCGTTTGTTTCCTGCTGCTGTTTTTTTTCCGAGATGATCCGCGTGTGAGCGCGGTACAACGCGGTGCCATTGACGGCGTTGCGCTCGCCACTAGCTTGGTGCTCGCGCCGCTTGATGCGTGGGATCGACTGGGTAGCGTCTTCCAATCCAGGAGCAGTTTGCAGGAGGAAGTGCTGCGGCTGCAGCAGGAAAATCGCGTGTTGAAAGGGCAGTCTCAGCGATTGGGGTCGTTGTTGGCAGAAAATGCGCGGTATAAGGCACTGCTGAACTCAGCCCGCGATATTGGGGACGATTTAATTGCGG
>CAJWWJ010000108.1 GCA_913048575.1 uncultured Halieaceae bacterium | reverse complement strand
TCACCCGAGAGAATGGCCTCAGCTGTTGGCGTTAATGGCATCGAGCACTTTTCTCGCGGCATCAGGAATCGGCGTACCCGGACCAAAGATCAGCGCCACACCACTTTGCTCCAAGAAATCATAGTCCTGAGCGGGAATAACGCCGCCAGCAATAACGATAATATCGTCTCCACCTTGCTCTCGAAGTGCTGCGATAAGTTCGGGAACGAGGGTCTTATGACCAGCCGCAAGACTCGATGCACCCACTGCATGCACATCATTTTCAATCGCTTGACGCGCCACTTCGCTCGGCGTGGAGAACATCGGCGAGAGGTCTACATCAAAACCCACATCGGCAAACGCAGTGGCAACGACTTTGGCGCCTCGATCGTGCCCATCTTGGCCCATCTTCGCGACTAGCATTCGAGGTCGCCGCCCATGCGCCGCGACAAAGGCATCTATGTCCATCGAGATCTTCTCCCAGTCAGCATCACCTTTATACGCCGCCCCGTAAACACCAGACACTGTCTGCGAATTGGCGGTAAAACGTCCAAACACCTGCTCCATAGCATCTGAGATTTCGCCTACCGTTGCACGACATCGAGTCGCCTCAATCGCCAGCTCTAACAGGTTGCCCTGCCCAGAGCGGGCCGCTTCTGTGAGCGCACTCAGTGCTGCCGTAACCGCTTTATCGTCGCGCGTCGCTCGGATATTAGCGAGGCGACGTAATTGAGCCTCTCGTACTTGCTCGTTATCGATCTCGAGAATATCAACGACATCCTGCTCGTCGATTTGGAACTTATTAACGCCCACGATGACATCTTCGCCACGATCAATTCGAGCCTGCTTTTTTGCCGCCGCTTCTTCAATCCTCAGCTTGGGGACACCGCTCTCGATGGCTGCCGCCATGCCGCCGAGCTCGTCGATTTCAACGATCAATTCTCGTGCCTTGGCTGCCATTTCGTTTGTTAGGTGCTCCATCATGTACGATCCTCCCCAAGGATCCACAACCTGCCCAATACCGGTCTCCTCCTGAAGGATTAACTGAGTATTGCGGGCAATACGGGCCGCAAAATCAGACGGCAAGGCGATGGCCTCATCGAGCGCGTTGGTGTGCAACGACTGCGTGCCGCCAAAAACTGCTGCCATGGCCTCAATCGTTGTTCGAACGATATTGTTGTATGGATCCTGCTCTGTCAGTGACCATCCGGATGTTTGGCAATGCGTCCGCAGCATCGAGCTTTTCGGATTGGTCGGCGCAAAACCGCCCACAATTTCGGCCCACAGCAATCGGGCAGCTCGCATTTTTGCAATTTCCATATAGAAATTCATGCCGATGCCCCAGAAGAAACTGAGCCTCGGTGCAAAATCATCAATCTGTAATCCAGCCGCGATCGCTGTTTGGATATATTCCTTTCCATCCGCCAAGGTGTAAGCCAGCTCCAAAGCGGCGTTCGCACCCGCCTCCTGAATATGATATCCAGAAATTGAAATCGTATTGAATTTTGGCAAGTTTGCGGAGCAGTAAGCGATGATGTCGCCGATAATTTTCATACTGGGTGTCGGCGGATAAATGTAGGTATTGCGGACCATGAACTCTTTCAAAATATCATTTTGAATGGTCCCTGATAGCGCAGCTTGCTCAACACCCTGCTCTTCCGCTGCAACGATATAACCCGCCAGCACAGGCAACACAGCGCCATTCATGGTCATCGATACCGAGACCTTATCGAGCGGTATAGCGTCGAAAAGAATTTTCATGTCCTCAACAGAATCGATAGCCACACCCGCTTTACCGACATCACCAGACACTCTAGGGTGATCTGAGTCGTAGCCGCGATGTGTGGCTAGGTCAAAGGCGACTGAAATGCCCTGGCCGCCCGCCGCAAGCGCCTTACGGTAAAACGCGTTAGACGCCTCCGCGGTCGAGAAGCCCGCGTACTGTCGAATCGTCCAGCGGCGACCGGCATACATGGTCGCCTGCGGCCCGCGAATATAGGGGGAGAACCCGGGCAACGTATTGGTGTAAGGGAGCTCCTGAATATCCTCAGCGGTGTAGAGGGTTTTCAGCGGAATACCCTCGGGGGTGTGCCAAGTGAATTCCTCTGGCGTGATGCCCTTACTCTGCTTTTCTACCAGCTGTCCCCAGGCGCTAAGGGTCGATTCTTCCGGGTCATAAACGCTCATGCGACGCCCTCAGCCGGCTGCGACAACTCAATTAAGACACCACCGCAACTCTTGGGGTGAATGAAGATGACCCTGGCGCCATGCGCCCCCGGTGAGGGGTTATCACCTATAAATTGATAGCCCTTATCGCGAAGCCTCACGACATCCGCATCGATATCGTCGGTTCGAAAGCATAAGTGATGCAACCCCCCGCCACGCTTTTCCAAGTAACTAGCAATCGGGCCGGTGCCCGCTAGCGGCGCAACGAGTTCGATGTGCGTCGCCGGCACGCTGAAGAAAGCCGTTGCGGTTTTTTCAGCCTCAACCACCTCATCACCGTCATATTGCAGGCCAAAGTCCCCCAAAAACCGGGCCACGGCTGTTTCTAATTCAGGGACGGCAATAGCGATATGGTCAAGTGCAGTAATCATTCGGTGGATATCCTAATTCATCACTAGATAAAGAGCTTAACGAGCTCTGTGGTGTGCGCTCTCCGCGATAAGGCTATTTCCTCGTCAGAGATAATTTCTACCTTCTCGTCGGGAGTGACTCGAAATAGCGGCTGCCCTTTGGCGATGATGACGCCATCACCCTCGACCAGCACCTCGTCGATGGTGCCGGCAAAAGGCGCGAATACCTTGTTGAACATCTTCATGACCTCAACAAGATAAAGCGGTTCACCTGCCTCAAAATGCTGCCCCTGCTCCACATACAGTGGCGCTTCGGGCGCCTCGCGACCGTAAAACATTCCGCCACTCTCAGCGACAATCTCGTTAGATTTGGCAACCGGCGGCGGCGCAAGCGCCTTAGCCATCGCCTTCTGATGCGTCTCATCTAAGAGGCGCTCAGGAAACGTGATGGTCATATCTGCATTCACGTCAAGATCGTAAAAGCCGGTAAAGCGCGCCATTGCCGGCAGGCACTCTAATATTTCCATTCCCGCTTGGTAGCCACTGTGGGCCGCCTGTATCGCTGCCCAGTCCGCCCCCGTTACGCCCTCTGGCGCATCCTGAGTCATCAGCCGTGACAGTGCAGCCCAATCATCGGTTTCAAATCGCCGCGATAGCTCAGCATAAAAATCTTCTGCGTCAGTCAAAATCTGATGGTCATGGTCCCAGATGGTGCTGGACGCAGGCAGCGTCTCATTCCAATCAAGACGCAAGAAATGATAGGTATCGGCAAGCACCTCCACCGGATTATCTGCCCACTCAAAATGCCCTTGCTCAAATCGAAAGGCGTGTTGATTCTGACTGAGCCAGCCAGAGAGCAAATGAGGCGATGCCATTAGCTGCATGATGGGCCTGATCAACAAACTTTCCTTCGCCGCCAACACCGATTTTAGGGCGGCACCCTCGGCGCCCGCTGCAGCGACTCTGGTTGCGCATAATTGCTCCCAGGCGATTTTGATATCGACTCTGCCCGCTTCCTGCGCTAACTCACCCACTGCAGTGAGGTAAGGCACAATGAAACGCGTGGTCGGTCGAGCGTTCACCGTACGCCCTAAAAACCAGTGCACAAGACCGTAGTGAAAGGCGAGATTGGTCTGTAAATCTCTGCCGCGAAGTCGCGTCGAGCGCAGCACTTCTGCCATTTGCTCATAGGCTGTTTCCCGCGCCCCCCCCACTGTCAGAAGCAGTGCCACGTTCGAATCATAGGCGCCCGCCAACGTGTATTCCATGAACACATCTGTGTCGGGGTTGTGCAAGCTGATTCCCTGATCATCACGAATCTCGCCACCAATAGGGTCCGACCAGAACTCCACCATGCCTCCTGCGCTGGGCTGGAGCGCATCGTTAGTGGCGTTAAGTCTAGCCTCCAAGCTGTCTGAGAGCCTCGGAACACGCTCAGGCTTGGGTAACCGTTGTCCGTGCGCTGCCAGTAGGACCATCGCCTCTACCAACGATTCGACGACAAAGCCATCCTCAGCATCATCAGGATTCGAGAAGCGCAAGGCGTAGCACAACTCAGAGACGCGGTGCTCTACTTGAATCCGAGTATTCATTTCCATAAAAAAATGCTGATCTCGGTCAACAATGCACTCAAAGGTCGAGACAGAATCCAGTCCAACGGCCTCTCCGAAACGTGTCGCCTCATCTTCCATCGCATCTAACGTGACAATATCCTGAGCCAGAACGGCCGCCTCTTCCTCCGCGCCAGAATGCTTCGCTCTTTGCTGCGCCGCGAGCAATGACTCGCGAGTGACCGATACCTCGAGCAGTTTCTGCTCATGCATCTGCAGCGAGCAGTCTCTGCCGCCCAGCGTGATGCACCAATCGCCATTACCAATAACCTGAATTTCCTGATGTCGGGTTGTTTCGATATTCAACTCAACCAACACATTTTTGTTGTCACCCACGCCGGTTGTCTTGACCTCATTCAGGATTTCTCGGACTAACTCGGGGGTTTTTTCAGCGTCACCAAGAGCAACGATTCGCTGTCCTTTGCCGCCGCCGCCGCCAATAGCCTTTAAGCGGACACGATTTTGAGGATATTGCTCGCTCATCTTGATCACGGCTTCGGTCAGCGTTTCACTCAGCTCATCGACGGTATAGAGGTCAATGCCCTTTCTGTAGCTGGCCATCAAAACACGCTCAGCAAAGCTCTCGAGCTGCTCGTCAGGGGTGTCACTGGGCGCTAACACCAACTCATGTTCTGCGACCACAGACTCTAGCGCGGCTCTATCCGGGTGCTTTTTCAACAACGTCAGCGTAGTACCGTTATCAATGCCCGGCGTGACCGAGACGCCTACACGAAGCGCGGTGCGTTTGGCCTCATCTTTTAATCCCGCCTGCCTAACGGTTCGCGAACAAGGACCGATAAAAGTCAGGCCAGCCGCTTCCATCGCCGCAACCATCTGCTCATCTTCAGCCATAAATCCATAACCAGCAAAAATAGCGTTGTAGCCATGCTGTTGGGCGATGTGGATGATGTCGGCAATCCGCTGCTCACGCTCTTCTTTGGTCGCGCCGCTGTAATCGGGCACGCGGTGCACGCGGTCAGGATCGGTCAGCACTCTCAGCTCAGGCGCCAACGCGCCGCGATAAACAATCGAGTCCTTTTCGGATAATAAGATGCCGTACTGATCGATGCCCATTTCCGTGAACACGTCCATGGCTTCTTTACGAATCGGGCCACGGCAGATAATCAGCGGTCTTAAGTCGTTACATAAAAACCGCTCACACCACGGCGACGCGGACAGCTTGTCGCGCCGATCCGCGTGAATAAGCGGATTATTGAGATAGTGCTGAATACCCAAAACGATGTCTCTCCCAACCACTGATCAATGAAATTCGCGCTGCACCGATTGCATCGGCCCAGGCTGGTAATGACGCAAACAAAACGCCATCTGGCGCGCCAACACGTGGCGTAGGTCCGCGGGCATAACAATCTCAGAAATGGAACCCAAACTCAGCGCCTCGTCGGGATTCATGATTTCCTGTTCGTAACGCTGAGCCAGAGACGCCTCTTCTGCTTTAATCAGCGCATCGACGGCAAGGGCGGCCTCTTTGCCCGCCTCTGTGACGGACAGACCCTGAGCCACACGAGCCTCGCTCTCAGTTTGAATACGCGCGTCGCGGTTCGCCCGAATTTTCTTGAGTTCGTCCTTATACACGTACTCCACGCCCGCAGGTCCCATGACCGCGACCCGCGTTGTCGGCAGCGCCACAACAAAATCCGCGCCCGTCGCATAATTATTGTAGGACGCATACGCGCCGCCGAAAGCATTGCGCACCAGTACCAAAAAACGAGGCGTGCGCAGATCGACAATCGCATCCAGCATCGCGCGACCTGCCTGCACGATGCCCCTGTGCTCCTGTTCTCGACCCGGCAAAAACCCAGTCGTATCTTCAAGGAATATCACGGGGATGTTGTACAGATTACAAAAGCGAATAAAACGGGCATTTTTATACGCAGCATCGATGTCGATTTGCCCGGAGGCGACGGCAGAATTATTGGCGACGAACCCCACCACATTGCCGCCCATGCGGCCCAGTGCTGTGACCGTATTGCGCGCTCTATCCGCCTGCGTTTCCAGGAAGTCGCCGTGATCGCACAGCTGCTGAATCATGATGCTGATATCAAAGGGCGTATTGAATCCTGTCGGAGAGTTAAACGCCTTTTTTAGAAGGATATCTACGTCAACCGTGCGACGGTCTATCGGGTCAGAGGTTTCCCTATAGGGGGCCAGCGACTGATTCGAGTCGGGCAAATAGCGCAACAGCTCTTTTACCTTTCGGAGGGCTGCCACTTCATCCTCAACGACAAAATCGGTCACACCGGTCTGGCTATGCACCATTGGCCCACCGAGTTCGTCGGGCGTAATATCCTCGCCCAAAACGCTCTTAACAACGCCCGGCCCGGTGAGTCCAAAAAAGGTCTCCTTCGGCTGAATCAAGAAACTACCTTGCCGCGGCAGGTAACTGCCACCCCCCGCATTGAAACCAAACATGCACATGATACTGGGCACAATGCCGCTGATTTTACGCAGCGCGGTAAAGGCGTCTGCATAACCATCGAGGCCGCCGACACCAGCGGGAATATAAGCGCCCGCAGAATCATTTAAACCGACCACTGGAATTCGACGCTTAGCAGCCAACTCAAAAAGCCGCGCTAGTTTCTTGCCATTCGTGGCATCCATCGATCCCGCGCGCACGGTAAAATCGTGCCCATAAACCGCAACATCGCGTCCGTTGACCGACATAATCGCGGTGACCAATGAGGCACCATCCAGATTCGGCCCCCAGTTTTGATAGAGCACGTGGGGGGTGTCGTCAGCCAAATAACGGATTCGCTCCCAAACCGTCATCCGCCCCTTGAGGTGCTGACGAAGGCGATTACGCGATCCGGCCGCCATGAGGGGCTTTTCGCGCAGCTCTGCACCGCGGCGCAGCGTTGCCTCGTAACGGCCAGCAGGGTCCGTCTCGACCGGAGCGGCTGTGAATGGGTTCTCTAGTGACACGGTCACACC
>CAJWWJ010000107.1 GCA_913048575.1 uncultured Halieaceae bacterium | reverse complement strand
ATTATGGCAGAGCAGTCCACCAGCGCAGAGTTTTTGAAGCCTGCGGTGTTGTCGTTGGCTTTCGGTGTGTTCTTTGCGCTGTTTGTAAGCCTACTGCTGGTGCCCGCGATGTATCTCATTGGTCATGATTGGCAAGCAATACTGGCGGCGCGAAAGGCACGAAGCGCCGCATCGACCGCCGCCAACTGATTGTTACCTCACGCCGTGCATTAATTTTTTCAGCAGCGGCGAGAGAATCAATAGCACCGCGCCACCGGCCAGACCAATTACTAAGAGCTGACTGAACAGTTCGGTGTAGCCGGCCAGTGCGTCAGCGCTGTCTGCCACTGTTGCACTGGCGGGCTGTGCTGCGATCGTGGCAATTTGCGCGGCAACATACGACGAATAGGCCGAGGCAAGAAACCAGGTGCCCATCATGACCCCCACCACCGAGGGGACGGCGAGCTTGGTCACTGCAGAGAGACCCACGGGGCTTAAACAGAGTTCTCCTGTTGTGTGCAGCAAATAGGCGCAAATTAACCACCATGCTGATACCACGCCCGCCTCATTGGGGAACTGCGCGCCATACACCAGCGCACCAAAGCCCAGGCCGGCTTGCGCGATACCGAGGGAGAACTTAACCGGCGTGCTGGGTTCGAGCCCGCGTTTGCCGAGACGTGTCCAAAGTAGCGCAAACACGGGGGCCAATGAAAAAATGAAGAAAGAATTGGCGGCGCCAAATTGTGCGGCCGTGAGCGAGACGCCGAATAGCGCTTTGTCGGTCACCCGATCGGCATACAGTGTCATCGAGCCAGCGGCTTGCTCGAACAGTGCCCAAAAGATCACGGTTGATAGGGTCAGCACAATGAGCACAAACATCCGCTCGCGCTCGACTTTATTGCATCGAGCAAACAGGAACCACGTTAGGCCAGCCAGCACAGCGAGCGACATGACATCGAGCAAGGTGCCTACCGTATCGGTGAGCTGGACCAGCTGCCAAATCACCGCGACCATGACAAAGCTGCCCAAGTATATGGCACGCTCCAACGTCAGACCGGGAATGCCCACTGGTTGGCTGAGCCGGCCCGGGTCTTTGGGTTCGCCATGGCCCAATAAAAAAGGCTGTCCCCACTGAAAGAAAATCAGGCCGATCAGCATGCCGATTCCCGCGGCGCCAAAGCCCCAAGCCCAGCCATAGACTTCACCGAGCCATCCGCACAAGAGCGTCGCCGCAAACGCGCCAATATTGATGCCCATATAAAAGATGGTGAAGCCGGCATCTCGTCTGACATCGCCCTCTGGATAAAGCTTACCGACAACCGTGGAGATGTTGGGTTTGAGAAAGCCAACCCCCACAACAATGAGCGCGAGTGACAGATAAAAAATCGATAGCGCCCCATCATCTCGGACAATGCCGTCTGCGGTTTGGCGAGCGGCGTCTCCTTCGACTGCCATACCAAGATGCCCTAACACAAGTAAGGCCCCGCCAAAGGTCACTGCTTTTCTCATGCCGATAAATCGGTCGGCAACAAGACCCCCTAAAACCGGCATGGCATAGACCAGCGACGCATAACTACCCAGTACGCCCAGGCCCGCGGCGTCAGAAAATAAGTGGTACTTGGTTAAATACAGTAACAGCAAATACTTCATGCCATAGAAGGAGAAGCGCTCCCATAACTCTGTGGCGAAACAGATATAGAGGCCTTTCGGATGACCCCAAAGATCGCCAGATGGAGAAGAGGATGTCGTGCTCATAGTCTGATGCCTTACTGCATGGATTCTGCTTGGATGCGGTGTAGCCTTGCATCGGAGTCGACAGATGTCGAGTCCGTTTTTTTATGGTTAGCGCGAATGGGTTGTCAGGCTGCCTCCGACCGCGATGGCGCCATGAGGGCCTGTGCCATTTGTGTTGGGTCGTTGATGCGTTTGACCTCGTTGAATAAGGCTCCCGCTTGAGGATAGTAAGTCCGCAGATACATTAGCCACTGTTTCACTGGGTTCACGGCGTAGCGCTCGTCGTAGGTTTGTTGATTGCGCTCAAGAAACTGGATCAATAGCTCCTGAGTTTGCTGCCACGCGAAGGCGGGCGGGGCGATGCCCCGGTGGTGACCCTGAATGGCGGCGGCCAGATCGGGACGGCACAACGCACCCCGCGCCAACATAAACGTGTCACAGCCACTGATGGCGGCGCACCGTGTGACATCCGAAGGACTCCATAACTCGCCATTAGCAATCACGGGGTAGGGCATTTTCTGTGTTGCCTTAGACAGCTGATGCCAGTGCGCGGGAGGCCGATACCCCTGCCGTCGGGTGCGTGCGTGGATAGTGAGTTCACTGAGCTCTACTTGGGCCAGAGCATCGAGTATTTCCTCAAACTGATCTTCAGTGTCATAACCCAGCCGGATCTTTGCGGTCACAGGCACCGTGTTGGGGACGTGCTCACGCACTGCTTGGCAAATGGATCTGATCAACAGCGGGGTTCGTAGCAACGCTGCACCACCTTGAGAGCGATTCACCGTTTTGGCGGGACAGCCAAAGTTGAGGTCAATACCAGGAGCGCCGAGGGTGGCGGCGCGGGCCGCATTGGCCGCCATTAAGGCGGGGTCAGATCCCAAAAGCTGAACAAAGACCGGTACGCCCGAGGGGGTCACGCCGCCGTGCTTGAGTTCCGGCGCATAGCGGTGAAAGACGCGTCTGGGGAGGAGCGTTTGAGACACACGCACAAATTCGGTGACGCAGCGCTCGTAGCCGCCAATTGCGGTCAACTGATCGCGCATGATGGCGTCTAATACCCCCTCCATGGGCGCGAGAATCAGACGGGGAAAAGAGGAGGGCGTGGGTGACATGGCCCGCAGAGTACCGAGATAACTCCCGCGTTAACAGTGGGATACTGCTGATTTTCGCCCCTTTGCAGACTCTCAATGCAATCTATAGAGTAAGCAAGCTATAGGGTAAGCAATACAGTCAGTCACCAAGCAATGTCTAGGAGCCAAGCGAGCAACATGAATCCGAACTATCTTGACTTTGAGCAGCCGATTGCAGAACTCGAAATGAAAATTGAGGAGCTGCAAGGCGTTAGCGATGATGCCGAACTCAATCTCGGTGACGAAATTAACCGTCTGCGTGAAAAGTCGACCGCCCTGACGGAAAAGATTTATACCGATCTCAGCGCGTGGGATACCGTGCGAGTGGCTCGGCACCCTCAGCGACCTTACTCCCTCGATTACATCCCGGAGATTTTCACTGAATTCGACGAGCTGCACGGCGACCGGCACTTTGCCGACGATAAGGCAATTGTCGGCGGCATTGCGCGGTTAGACGGCAAGCCCGTGATGGTGATCGGCCAGGAGAAAGGCCGCGCAGTGAAAGACAAGGTGTATCGAAACTTTGGGATGCCAAAGCCTGAGGGTTATCGAAAAGCCATGCGCCTGATGGAAATGGCCGAGCGTTTTAAGATGCCGGTGATCACGTTGATCGATACGCCCGGGGCTTACCCGGGCATCGATTCAGAGGAGCGCGGCATTTCAGAGGCGATTGCGCAGAACTTGGCGGTGATGTCGCGACTTAAAACACCGCTGGTTTGTATTGTGATCGGAGAGGGTTCCTCGGGTGGGGCCTTGGGGATCGGTGTGGGCGATCATCTCGCCATGCTCCAATACTCGACCTATTTTGTCATCTCACCTGAGGGCTGCGCCAATATCATCTGGAAGAGTTCCGACTACGCGCCAGACGCCGCGGCAGCAATGGGGGTGACTTCCTCGAAGCTACAGGAGCTGGGTATTGTCGATGCGACGATCCCAGAGCCACTCGGGGGCGCTCACCGTGACCCGGTAGAAATGGCGAGTCGTTTGAAGCGGCATTTAGTCGAGCAAATCGATCGACTGTCGGCGATGAGTGAAGACGAGATGCTCGAGACGCGCTATCGACGGTTGATGTCCTACGGCAACTGACCGCTAAAGCGACGCCAGTGCGCGAACTCCTCACCCCACTGCCAGAGTCGATTGCGACGGCGCCAGTCTGGTGGGTGGCCTTATCCGGCGGTGCCGATAGCGTTGCATTGTTATACGCCTTGGTGGCCTATCGCGGTGATGCACCGGAACCCCCTATTCGTGCGATTCACGTCAATCATGGCTTGCATGCTGATGCGCCACAGTGGGCCGAGGCTTGCGAGCAGCACTGCCAAGCACTCTCTGTGCCGCTGCAGGTCAGTGACTGTCAGGTCGACCCCGCTGGGCGGGGGCTTGAGGCCAATGCACGCTCAGAGCGCTATCGTATTTTCGAGGCGGCCTTGGGTCGAGACGAGGTGCTGTTTACCGCGCATCACGCCGATGACATGGTAGAGACCGTATTGTTGCGCCTTTTTCGTGGCGCTGGCCCCAAGGGGCTGGCGGGTATCCCGCGTCAGCGACCCTGTGCTGCGGGCGTTATTTATCGTCCCTTGCTGGATGTCAGTGGGGCGTCCTTGCGGCAAGCCCTCGATGCCGCTGGGATCGAGTATGTGATTGATCCCAGCAATCTCGAATCCGATCAGGACAGAAATTACGTGCGTCATAAGCTGCTGCCCTTGGTGGCTGAGCGCTGGCCGGGTTACCGCGAGACGATTCAACGTGCGGCAACGCTTCAAGCCATGGCACACCAGCGACTCAGTGCGCTGCCGTTGCGCCGCACACACACCGAGCTGGGCGAGCCCGCACTATTGATTGATGCAGCGCTCGATCCGCAAACCCTGGCTGCGCAGCTACATCAATGGCTGAGTGAGACCGCGGTGACCATGCCCGACCGGAGCCGGTTACTGGAGCTAGCGCGACAAGCGTTGACGGCAGACCGAGATCGGCAGCCAGAATTGAGGTGGGCAGATCGGTGTCTGCGTGTCTGGAATGGCCTGATTGTCGATATCACAGCGCCAGAGTTGGCGGCGCGGTTTCCCAAGGTGGTGACGGTGGGTGAGCAGCAACAAGGCGAATGGGGGCGGTTGGACTGGGAGGCCAGTCATAACGCAGTAGGCCTGATCGGTGGCGAAGTCCTAAACATTGTCACGAGCGATAAGTTAACGGTCATGACGCTACCTAATCGGCCTGAGAAGCCGGTTAAAAAGTGGCTTCAAGAGATGAGAATTCCCCCGTGGTGGCGACCCCATCTCCCTGTTTTAATGCATAAAAATAGACCGGCCTGGTTACTACCGGTTGGCCCACTGGGTGGAGAAGGTGAGTCTGATGAGGTGTCTTCAGCGCAATGCTTCCGCCCGATTTGGACCCCACCTGCGCGCTTTTAAATTGAGCCTGACGAGGGTTCCTGTTAGACTAATCGTCCATCGGAGAGGCACTCTCAAGAGGCGCTGAACGGGCGTCCGGTAAGTCTTTCGCTTTGGTGGATTCCATGACGAGATATGTGTTCGTTACGGGTGGTGTTGTGTCTTCTTTAGGTAAGGGGATCGCCGCCGCCTCGCTCGCTGCTGTGCTTGAGGCACGCGGTTTGAGAGTGACGCTGCTTAAACTTGACCCTTACATTAATGTTGACCCTGGCACGATGAGCCCGTTTCAGCATGGCGAAGTATTTGTGACCGACGATGGCGCCGAGACCGACCTTGATCTAGGCCATTACGAGCGTTTTACCCGTACGGTGATGAGTCGCACCAATAACTTCACCGCCGGCAGAGTCTACGATGAGGTGCTGCGAAAAGAACGCAGAGGCGACTACTTAGGCGGCACAGTTCAAGTGATTCCTCATATTACTGACGAAATCAAACGTCGCGTGATAGAGGGAGCGGGCGACGCTGAAATAGCGGTAGTCGAAGTGGGGGGTACCGCAGGCGATATCGAGAGCCAGCCCTTCTTGGAGGCAGTCCGTCAGCTGAAACTGGAGCTCGGGTCTGCCCATGCGCTGCTCATGCACCTGACGTTAATCCCTTACATTCCCACTGCGGGCGAGATTAAAACAAAGCCCACACAGCACTCCGTTAAAGACCTGCGCTCGATTGGCTTGCAGCCCGAGGTATTGCTGTGTCGGTGTTCGGTTGAGGTAGACGACACTGCCCGCCGGAAAATTTCGCTATTTACCAATGTCGAGCAGCGAGCGGTGATCCCGTTGTTAGATGCAGACTCGATTTATCAGATTCCCGGCCACCTCAATGCCAGTGGGCTGGATGACTTTGTGTTGGAGCGATTTGGCTTAGATCAACCCGCGGCCGACCTGTCCGAATGGGAAGACGTGGTGCGTCGGGAGTTCAGCCCAAGACAAGGTAGTGTCAAAGTCGGCATGGTGGGCAAATACGTCGATTTGGTGGATGCCTACAAATCGCTGAACGAGGCGCTCGATCATGCCGGTCTGCAGACTGACACTCAGGTCGACATTGAGTATATCGACGCAGAGGTCATCGAGACGCAGGGTGTTGGCGTGTTGCAACATTTAGATGCGATTTTGGTACCGGGCGGGTTTGGTGATCGGGGTATTCAAGGCAAAATTGAAGCGGTCCGTTACGCGCGGGAACACGACATTCCTTTTTTAGGAATTTGTCTTGGTATGCATATGGCCATGATCGAATACGCGCGCAATGTCTGTGGGCTGGACCAAGCCCATTCCACGGAGATGAATCGAGAAACGCCCCATCCCATCATCGCACTGATCACCGAATGGCAGACTGCCGAAGGAGCGACGGAGCAGCGCTCAGAAGCATCTGATTTGGGCGGTACCATGCGCCTTGGTTCGCAGCCTTGCCGACTCGTGCCTGATAGCAAAACGGCGTCAATTTATGGCGCCGGCGAAATCGCTGAGCGGCATCGACATCGTTACGAGGTGAACAGTCGTTACGTAGCACAGTTGGAATCAGCGGGCATGAAGGTCAGTGGCTGGTCCCTTGATGGTGAATTGGTCGAAATCATTGAGTTGCCAAGCCACTCTTGGTTTGTCGCCTGCCAGTTCCATCCAGAGTTTAAGTCGCGGCCCCGAGGCGGACACCCCCTTTTTAGTAGTTATATTCAATCGGCTCTCGCGCTATCTCAGCAGCGCAGTGACAGCGCGTGAAAATCATAAATCAATCGATTGACATCGGGGGTTGCCAGTTCGGAAACCAACATCCCATGGTGCTCATCGGTGGTGTGAATGTCCTGGAGAGTCGTGACCTGGCTTTGACAGTGGCGGAGGCGTTTGTGCGCGCATGCCAAAACCTTGGTCTGCCCTAC
>CAJWWJ010000106.1 GCA_913048575.1 uncultured Halieaceae bacterium | reverse complement strand
GTGACAAACGGGGGGCTAATGATGCCAGCGTATTGGCCTCTGGGGTCCACCAAGTAAATGGCGCTGGAGTGCGTCACCTCGTAGACATTTTCAGCGGTTTCGGGCTCCGCCCGAAAGGGCGCGCCAAGCTGTCGCGTCAGATTAGTCAGTTGGCCCACTGAGCCAGTGGTCGCCAAAAAACTGGGATCAAAATATTCAACATAGCGCTGAAGCTTAGCCGCTTTATCCCGTGCGGGATCAACAGAAATGAACACGAACTGCAGGTCTTTATCACTCAGGCCATGCTTAAGCAGCGCCTCTTTCACCTTAGAGAGGTCGTACAGTGTGGTAGGGCAAATGTCAGGACAGTACATGAAGCCAAAAAAGAGGAATGACCAACGGGTCTGCAGCGACTTGAGATCAAATACCCGTTTTGCATCGTCTACAAGAATGAAGTCGGCCAGTGGCCGGCGCTCGGGAAAGGCGACGAGCGCTGGCGCCCAAGCGTCATCGAGGCCCTCGTTTTGCGTTTGCCAAAGGGTCCAATATCCCGTACCGGCCAAGGCCAGGCCTGCGATGGCAGCGGCGAGTAACGTCGCAGACATCCATTTGTCTCGCTTGAACCACCTCGCCACAGCCAGTGCCTCCCCATTGAGTCTTGAGTCTGACAACTCGGTGCTACCTACGTCAATAATTACCAAGGGATTTGACCACATGAGTACGCTTCCGGGTCTGCCATGGGGTAACATTCAATCCGAAGAGCAATCGGGTATAACTAGGTAATGGAATCCAGCCTGACAGAGCGCGCGACTTGGCGCGATTATTACGAGCTGTGCAAGCCAAACGTCGTCTGGTTGATGATTCTCACAGCGATCGTCGGCATGTGCATGGCGACCACCGGTGCGGTGCCGATGTCGATTGTGGTAGCGGCGAGCGTCGGCATTGCACTTTGCGCGGCCTCAGCCGCGACGGTGAATCATCTTGCCGATCAGCATATTGATGCCGTCATGGCGCGCACATCCGGTCGACCCATCGTAAAAGGTAAGATCGACTCCCAGGGCGCGGCCATCTTTGCCTTGGTACTTGGCTGCGTCGGGATGGTGGTATTGCTGAAGTGGGTGAATGCATTAACGGCTTGGCTGACATTGGCCTCACTCGTAGGTTATGCGTTCATTTATACGTTTTACCTGAAACGTGCGACCCCCCAAAATATTGTGATCGGAGGTTTAGCTGGCGCGATGCCACCGCTGCTAGGGTGGACTGCGGTGACCAATCAGGTAAACGGTAATGCACTGTTATTGGTGCTGATTATCTTTGCCTGGACCCCGCCCCACTTCTGGGCGCTCGCTATTGCACGGAAAGAAGAGTACGCCAAAGTCGAGATACCCATGTTGCCGGTTACACACGGCAGTCAGTACACCGCCGTCCATATTTTGTTGTACACCCTGATGCTCTTTGTCTCGTCCTTATTGCCGGTCGCAACCGGGCTGAGCGGCTGGATTTACTTGGTCGGTGCCACTGTGCTCGGTGCTATCTTCATCTACCAAGCGATTGTGCTATTGCGGACCATGCACAACGCGGATGCGATGAAGATGTTTCGATTTTCGATCGTCTATTTGATGGCGATCTTCCCAATTATGCTGCTAGATCACTACGTCTTGCCTAAGCCCTTTCTGTCGTAAGTAACGGGGCTGTTTCGAAGCACTGTCCCAAAAACTCTCTCAAGGAACTCTCTCAAGGAACTCTCTCAAGGAACTCTCTTGGGTAACCCTTTGCCGAGGGGCTCTTCAAAAAACCCTTCTGTCAAATGCCCCTGTTGATGGCTTTGTTGATACCATCATGCAAGGCCTATCTCGGGCGATGGAGATATCACGTCATCACGCGCTGTTCCCACACAATCGCCGATCCCAAAAGCAGGGTAGTGGCTAATCTCGCTCACCTGCGTATGGGCGTACTTAACAAACTGGGCGTGATGGGGTTTATCCCACGCCCGTGTCACGCGCGCTAGGAGAAAGCGAATGTTCGACCTCCAAAGAACCTTTCACTTCGGCATGGCCGTCGACGATATTGAAGCAGCCAGAGCGCAGCTTGGTGCCGATATGAACCTGTCTTGGACAGCGACATGGTTGATGGATCCTTTGCCGTTTTGGACGCCCGAAGCAGGTGAGCACGAAATTGTCTTAAAAGCCTGTTATAGCCGGACGGGTCCCCATCATCTTGAGCTTGTGGAGAGCGCCAGCCCTTTTTATGCGCCTGCGGCACAACCCGACAGTCGTCATATCGGGGTTTGGGTTGACGATTTGCCGGTCGAATGTGAGCGCTTGTTGAGCGCGGGTTGGCGCGTGTTGGCCAGTGGTGCCTCACCTGACAATGGTTTTGGCACACTCAGTTATCTGTTGCCGCCGGCTGGCGGTTGGCTGGTAGAGTTAGTGAGTGCAGAGTTAATGCCGGTGATCGAAGCGTGGTTGCAGGCGCCTGATGATGACCCCTCCTAAGTGTGATGGGATCTGGGATTGGAGCGATGAGGATAGAGTGGTTAGGACTTTGACCCGGCGAGCCTCCGATCTGTGAGTGCGTCACGTCGTTGGCAATGGCACGGCAGGGGATTCAGTGGCTTACTACTGCGCAGCAGCTTTGTCAGCATTAGGGCATTGGGTCGGCGCAAGAGGCGCTCTCCAGCGCGATGCCTCCCTCTGTTTGCTGCGTGGCTATGGTGTTCCTCGCTGGCACAGGCAGTTACTCCGTTTGATCTGGTTATCCAAAACGGCAGAGTGATCGACCCCGAAAGTCAGCTCGACGCCGTTCGCTCAATAGGTATTCGTGACGGACGAGTGGCGGCCATTAGCAACAAGCCTTTAGACGCCGCACAGGTCATTGATGCCACGGGTTTGGTCGTGAGCCCCGGCTTTATCAACCTACATTCACACAGTGCGGCGGAGGCGGGTTACCGCTTGGAGCTGCTCGATGGCGTGACCACGGCACTCGAGCTCGAGGCAGGTACTTTTCCAATTACCCGTTTTGGCCAACAGTTAGGTGATGCGCCGCTCACTCATTTTGGCGCATCGGTGGGTCACGCGTGGATTCGCATGCTGGTGATGGATCCTCAGGCACTGAGTGATATCGCGGCTACGGGCAAGGTGGATATATCGGGTCGCGCGTTTACGCAATCGGCAACCGTCGAGCAGCGCGCACAGATTAGGTCGATGATTGAACAAGAGCTGCTGGCGGGCGGCTTAGGGATTGGCTTGTTACTCGACTATATGACTCGTGCTGTCGATGATGCCGAGCGCGACATGGTGTTTGCCGTCGCGGCGCAACATGAGGTGCCTGTCTTTGTGCATGTCCGGCGGGGCATTGACGGTGATCCCGCGGGGCTTGAAGAGGCGATTGCTGCCGCAGAGCTAACCGGTGCGGCTGTCCATATCTGCCATCTCAATGCGAGCGCGATGAGCGGCGTGACCCAATGGCTTGATAAGATCGATGCGGCGCGAGCGCGGGGCGTAGATGTGACGACCGAAATGTATCCGTGGACCGCGGGGTCGGCGATGATCTCCTCTGATGTGTTTTCCCGCGATTGGCGAACTATCTTTTCGATTGATTATGCCGACGTGCAGTGGGCAGAGACCGGCGAGTGGCTGACACAAGAGCGCTTTGCTCACTATCGTCAAACGCGTCCGGGTGGCCAAACGGTGCACCACTACATTGATGCGGCCTGGAATCAGGCGGCGCTGTCGCGCGATCACGTGATGGTCGCGAGTGATGCGATGCCGCTGACGAACTACGATCGAAAGGTGGTTCCCAACGGCGCCGGCACTTCGTCACGCGTGCTGGGTCACTATGTGCGCGAGCAAAAGTGGCTGACGCTGTCTGATGCGATTGCGCGTTTAAGTTTGTTACCTGCGCGACGAATGTCGCCATTTGCGCCGGCCTTTGCGCGAAAGGGCCGCATACAAGTCGGTGCCGATGCCGATTTGGTGATCTTTGATCCCAAGACGGTGTCGGCTCGAGCGAGCTACCTCGAGCCGTTTTTGCCACCCACGGGCATTCACAGTGTCGTTGTCGCAGGCCGTGTATCCGTGCAGCACGGCCAGATGCTAGACACAACGGGCGTGGGTACTCAGATCACGAGCCTCACCCCTTGAGCGTTGCTTCGCTTCCTTGATAGGCGGCGCGTAATCGTTGCTGGTCGATGATCTCGATCTGACCATACCTTTGCTGCACAGCACCCAGCGCGGAGAGCGTTTTTACCGCTTCATACAAAGACTGGCGAGAACAATGCGCCATGCGCGCAAGTTGCTGTGAGGTGAGTCGGATGACCGGAGATTGTTGGGGTTCCCCACTCATCTCCATCAGCATAAGCAGTAAGCCGGCAACCCGACGGGGGCGCTCACGCACCAAATTGTGCTGTTGAAGGTTCAGTGCGGCGCGAAAGCGATTGGCCTCGATTTTTAGGACGGTTGGATAGAGCGAGGGGTGCGCCTCTAGTAACGAGAGTGCGACCGCACGAGGTATGCCTAAGATATAGCTGCCGGGCGCAGCAATGAGATTGCGCTCTGCGGGAGTATCGTGGAACAACGCAATCCAACTCGACGTACTGCCGGGTCCAAAAATTGCCAGCGTTAAATCGTCGCCCTCTGCTGAGCTCGCGACCATAGCAATCTCCCCTGTTACCACCACCCACAGATGATGGTGCGGTTCACCACTGGCCTGCAGAATCTTGCGGTGGTCTAACGCAAGTAACCGACACCGAGTCAATAATTGCTCACGCTCGCCTGATTTGAGTTGCTTGAATACCGGCAGTTTGGCGAGAAACCGTGTGAGGTCGGCGGTGGGAAGATCGTCAGTCATGGCGGGTTTTTACCGGATCAACAAATTGTCATATTTTAGACAATTATACGGCATCCGCGCTGTTACATTGAGATTCTTTGCATGAGGAGAAGCTCATGGATCGGATAAACCAAACAGATCGAAGCGCACAACTGCGGGCGCTCGAGGGTCAACAGTTTGATTTATTGGTGATTGGTGGTGGTATTACTGGTGTTGGCGTGGCACGAGATGCTGCCATGCGGGGCTTGTCGGTGGCGCTGATCGAAGCTCAGGATTTTGCCAGTGGCACCAGTAGCCGTAGCTCCAAGATGATTCATGGCGGCCTTCGTTACCTAGTGGCCGGCGATATTTCAGTGGTTAAAGAATCTGCCTCAGAACGAGCGATCTTGCACCGCATTGCACCCCACTTGGCGCAAAAGACACCCTATGTGATCCCTACTCACAATCGCCGTAGCAAGTTGGTGTTACGCGCGGCGCTGTGGGCCTATGAGCGATTGGGAGGCGTCGAGCGGAGCGACTTTCACGAAGCGTGGTCTTTGGATCAGTTGAAGCAAAATGAACCTTTGATCGCCACCGCGGGGCTGAACGGCGCAGTCGTTTACCCCGAGTTTTTAACTGACGATGCACGTTTAACGGTTGCCACCGCGCGCTCAGCAGTGGCGCATGGAGCCTGTGTCTCAACGTATTTGAGTGCCGTCAATATTCGGCGCGAGGGGCATTTTGTGGTGCAAGCGCGGTCGACCCTGCCGGGTGACACCAGCGAGGTGACACTGCGCGCCAGCGCGATCGTCAATGCAGCGGGGCCTTGGGTTGATGCGGTCTGTGGTTTGGAAAAAGAGCAGGCACCCAGATTGGCGCTCAGTCGGGGAGTTCATTTGGTGTTCAAGCACCAAGATCTTCCCGTGCACAACACCGTGGTCATGCGCACCCACGATGCCCGCCGCATCTTTGCAGTGCCGCTCGGTGGGTATACCTATATCGGCACCACCGATGATTATCATCCTGAGTGCGAGTACTGGCCCCCTGTGACTGAAGCTGACGTGTCGTACTTGCTGGCCGGCACGCGACAGGTCATGCCCGAGGCCAACCTCATGCCAGACAACATTGTGTCAGTGTGGTCAGGTATTCGGCCTTTGGTGGCCGATGGTTCGGGGCGCGCGTCCAAGGAACTTTCGCGCAAAGATGAGGTCTGGGTGTCGAGCAGTGGCATGCTTTCCGTAGGCGGCGGCAAGTTGTCGGCGTATCGGGCAATGGCAGAGCGTATTGTCGACCAGGTTGTTGAGGCCAACGGCTTCACGGCAGCGCCTTGCCAGACCGCTGAGGTGGCGTTGCCGGGGGGCGGCACTGCAACACCACTCACTGGTGATTGGAGCGCCGTGGCGATGGAGCGGATACAACGGCTTTATGGCAGTGAGGCGCACCAGGTGGCGTCTGCCACCTCAACGGCAACAGACTTAGTGGCGGCCGAGGTGAGTCAGGCAGTGCTGTCAGAGGGCGCACTGCGACTCGAAGATTACTGGGCGCGCCGAAGCAGTCGTGCTTGGTTTGATGAGGAGGCCGGCTTACCGATTTTGGCTCAGGCAGCGCATGCGATGGGAGCGCTCCTAAACTGGGATGCCACACGGGAAGCGTCAGAGATAGAGAACTGCCTCGCTATTGATACTGCGAGCCGCGCGGGCTATGCCAACCAACATTATGTAGAGGACATAACGGATGCACATCGAAAAGCTAGCTAATGCCATCGATCCAGAGCGGGTCTCTGTTGATGCAGAGGATCTTGATGCGCATCGTTTTGACCGATGGTGTCTCAAGCACTGGCAGGATTGGCAAGGCGAGACACTCCCCACGCCGGGATGTGTGGTGCGGCCCGAATCGACTGAAGAGGTTCAAGCGTTGATGCGTCACGCCACTGAACACGGTATTGCCGTGATCCCCTGGGGTTTAGGCAGTGGTGTTTGCGGGGGCATTGAACCCAGCGACGAGCAAATTTTGCTCGACATGAGCGCGATGAATCAAGTGATTGAAATCGATGAAGAGAATCTGCTCCTTACAGTTCAGGCGGGTATCAATGGGCTGGTGGCGGAGGAGGCCGTCGCTGAGCGGGGCCTCACTATGGGGCACTGGCCCCAGTCGATCGGTATCAGCTCGGTGGGGGGCTGGGTGTCGACCCGCGCATCGGGGCAGTTTTCAACGGCCTACGGCAATATCGAAGACATCGTGTACACCATCGATTTTGTCTTGGCGAATGGCGAGAAGGTAACCCTTGGTAAAGCGCCTCGCGCCGCGTCAGGCCCAGATCTTCGGCACCTAGCGCTGGGTGCAGAAGGGACCCATGGCGTGGTGACGTCGGTGACCTTGTCATTGAGGCGACAGCCTGAATCTAGGCAGTTCAGTGCCTGGTATTGCGCTGATATGGCAAC
>CAJWWJ010000105.1 GCA_913048575.1 uncultured Halieaceae bacterium | reverse complement strand
AATCGCTACAACAATTACGACTCCATCATTCCTACCTTGGCGTCCCTACACAACGCGCGCGCCGCCAACAACCCCGATTACCAGTTCTTACAAGACCAAGTAGACTTGGCACAGGACGCACGTGCGATCAGCGTCCTCCCCCTTCAACAGTCGGGCAGAATTGCCATGCGGGATGAACAGGAGGCGCTGGCGCTGGCAATCGAAAACAAGCGTCGGCTCAGTAAAGGACTTGAGCCATTAGAGACGCTTGATACTGATGACGATGTCCCAGAGAGCACTCCCACTGTGTCCAACGAAGAGACCGCCCTACCCCACAATGAGGTTGAGGACGCGGCGGATGACGAGGCAGCGACCCCAGACGTGTTGTTGCTGGAGACTGGCAAAATTCTCGTTGATTCGATTTCCCTGCGGCCGACAGACATTGTGGCGAGCCGCAGCGCACGGGAATCATAAAAAATCGCTAATGGTTTGCGGATGCTCTATCGCGGCTTGATCTCGATCTGTCCCCCCAGATAACCCTGCAGGGCAGTGGGAATCGCAATGCCACCATCCTCACGCTGGCCATTTTCTAGAACCGCCACCAGGGTTCTGCCCACCGCAAGCCCCGAACCATTTAGTGTGTGCACCAACTCAGGCTTGCCGGTTTCTGGGTTGCGCCATCGGGCCTGAAGCCGGCGGGCTTGAAAGTCACGAAAGTTTGAGCAGCTAGAGATCTCTCGATACGCAGACTGCCCGGGCAGCCACACCTCTAAATCGTAGGTGAGCGCCGCACTGAATCCGAGGTCGCCACCGCATAGCATCACTTTACGATAGGGCAACTCCAGCGACTGTAGAATGCTCTCGGCATGGCCCGTGAGCGCTTCCAACGCCGCCTCGGATTGTCCTGCACGCACAATCTGAACCAGCTCTACTTTCTCAAACTGGTGCTGTCGAATCAGACCCCGGGTATCGCGCCCGTAGCTACCTGCTTCGCTTCTAAAGCAAGGGGTATGTGCGACGTACTTCAGACCGTCAGGACCCAGCGTGTCAGGGTCAAAAATTTGATCTCGCACGATGTTCGTGACGGGAACTTCAGCCGTTGGCGCTAAGTAATAGCCCTGATCACCCTCAAGACGAAACAGATCCTCTGCAAATTTGGGTAACTGGCCGGTCCCCGTTAATGAGGCTTCGTTGACGATATAAGGAACATACAGCTCCGTATAACCATGGTTTTGAGTATGACAATCGAGCATGAACTGACCCAATGCGCGATGCAGTCGCGCTAGATCGCCCGACAGAAGAGAAAAGCGCGATCCGGCGATCCGCCCGGCAGCTTCTAAATCCATCAACCCCAGCGCTTCGCCTAAGTCGACATGATCTCGTGGTGAAAATGCAAACTCTTGTGGGGTTCCCCACCTCGCTATTTCTTTGTTTTCCAACTCGGACGCGCCCTCGGGCACACAATCATCTGGAAGATTCGGTGTTTCTTGCAATAGCGCGTCAAGATCAGCCTGCGCCGCATCGGCCTCAGCAGTAGCCGAAGCCAGCTCATCTGCCAGCCGCGATAAAATGTCGTTGACCTCGCTTTTTGCTGCCTCGACCGACTTTCCCTCTGCCACCAGCACGCCGATTTTCTTCGAAGTCGACTTCCGTTCCGCCAGCAAACTCTGCGAGCGAACGTCCGCCGCCTTACGGCGTGCGTCGAGTGATTCGAAACGGGCGAGATCAAACGTCAGCCCACGCTTCGCTAACGAGGCAACCACAGCACTCGCGTCATGGCGGATGGCTTTGAGGTCAAGCATGACAACATTTCTCTAAAAAAACGGCGCGAGTATAACGCGAAATGCCGGAAATCTGAGAGGACGTGTTTTTCGTGGTAACGCGCAAGGCCTATCGCAGAAGCCAAATGCCCAGTCCTGCTCCAAACAGGCAGCAGAGCGCACTCAATATCAGATAACTGGCGGCCCATCCCCAAGCACCTTGCTGGATCAGTTGAACCGTTTCGAGGGAAAATGTTGAGAAAGTCGTGAACCCTCCCAGTACGCCTGTCATCAAAAAAGCAGACAGCAAAACGGAATCTCCTGATCGCGAGAAATAGCTCCAGGCCATGCCGATCATCAGAGAGCCTATTACGTTGACGAGGAAAGTGGCGACGGGGAAATAGCCGATGGGGCCCACCCAGAGGGTCAAGGCGGCCCTACCGAGGGCGCCACACGCACCACCTGCAGCAACCATCAACCAAAAACCACTTGTCACGGCTTACCCTCGGTATGGGCGGCTTTGTTTAGGTCTCGGAGCTGAGCGAGCTTTTCGGCCACCACTTTCTCCAGTCCTCTCTGGGTAGGCTGATAGAACTGAATCGGCTCCATCCCATCCGGGAAATAATGCTCCCCAGCGGCAAATCCACCGCTTTCATTATGCGCGTAACGATACCCTTCACCGTGCCCCTCTTCGCGCATTAATTTTGTCGGCGCGTTACGCAGACGCAAAGGCACTTCGAGCGACCCAGAGGATTCAGCCGCAGCCATAGCGGCGTTGAAAGCGGTGTACGTGGCATTGCTTTTCGCAGCGCAAGCTAAATAAACGATGGCCTGTGCTAACGCTAGCTCACCCTCGGGGCTGCCCAATCGCTCTTGCACAGACATCGCATCTAACGCCAGTTGCAGCGCCCGCGGGTCTGCAATGCCAATGTCCTCAGATGCCATTCGGATGCAGCGTCGACCGATGTATAACGGATCACAACCGCCATCTAGCATTCTGGCAAACCAATACAGAGAGGCATCTGGATCACTGCCGCGAACCGCTTTGTGCAACGCGCTGATCTGGTCAAAAAATACGTCTCCACCCTTATCGAAGCGACGCGCTCCGGTACTCGCTAACTCCTTGAGAATGGCCTCATCAAGACGATGAGGAACGCCCTCTGTAGCGCACAAACCAGTGGCCAGCTCTAGCAAATTCAGGGACTGGCGCACGTCACCATCGGCTAGCCTCGCCAGCTCAAGCAGGCTCTTGGGCGCGACATCGATATCCGGATAGAAACGCGCCACAGTGCGCGCCAGTAATTTTTCGAGCACCTCCGCCGTCACCGGCCTGAGACGATAAACTCGCAATCGCGACAGTAACGCACTGTTCACTTCAAATGAGGGATTTTCAGTGGTCGCACCGACGAAACAAATGGTACCGTCCTCGATGTGCGGCAAAAAGGCATCCTGCTGGCTTTTGTTGAAGCGGTGAACTTCGTCGACAAATAAGACCGCGCGCTTGCCCTGTGTCGCTGCCTGACGAGCCTGGTCAACCGCAGCGCGAATATCCTTGATGCCTGAGAACACGGCCGATAATTGAAGGAAAATCCCTTGGGTATAAAGTGAGACGAGTCGCGCCAGCGTGGTTTTTCCGACGCCGGGAGGGCCCCAGAGAATGAACGAATGGTGGCTGCCCGTCTCAATAGCATGCCGGAGCGGCTGCCCTGCCCCCAGCAAGTGTTCCTGACCCACCATCTCCTCGAGCGACTGCGGCCGCAACCGTGCGGCTAGGGGCGCAAGGTCTGGGGCTGTTGCAGCAAACAAATCATTCCCCTGCTGACTGGTATGCCGCCCGGTCATCTCAAAAGTTCACCGAGGGCACCAGGAAATCACCCGGGGCTAATCTCACCTTTGGCAACGTTGATAGCGCGAGGTCGATCGATTGCCCCGCTTGATCCAGTAATGTGACCCGCCAGAGGTCAGGGCCTTCTTGAGCCACCAGAAGGCGCTGATAGTAAGCCGAGGGGTCTCTTGGCGTCAGTGTTACCGCTGCCCCGGTAGCATCCAGCGTAAACGCAGTCAGCAAGGTTTCTCGCGGAGCCAGCAGCCAATAAAACGGGCTTCTTTCCGTGTCGGACAACTGCCGCTCAACAGTGACCTCTAGGTCCCAATCAATCTGAGTCAGGCTGTTATCTGCTGCCACCATCAATTGATTATCGGGCGCAGTAATGTGCCACCAGAAGAAATGCGGCTTGAGTAACTTAAAGTCACCGGAGCTCTGATCTAGCACGGCCCCCTCGGGGCTCAGTATGCGCTGGGTAAACTGGCCCGTTAACCCGTCCCGCGCAACAAATTGTTGCAATACATCGGCGGTCGCCGGCAATGCCATAAGATACAGTGCAAGCAGTAGCCGTCGCATGGCTAGTGCTCGGGCGGCGCTGGCGCGAGAACCTCGCGCTGCCCGTTACTGCCCATTTCTGTGACGACGCCTGCCGCCTCCATGGTCTCAATCAGACGAGCAGCCCGGTTGTAGCCAATTCGCAGCTTACGCTGCACGGAGGAGATCGATGCACGGCGACTCCGGCAGACGTAGTCAACCGCTTCGTCGTACAGTGCGTCCGACTCAGGATCCTCATCTCCAGACGTCGCTGATTGAATTTCATTTGCAGTAACGGGCGTTTGCCCTCCCTCATCCAGCAATCCGTCGATATATTGTGGGTCGCCACGACGTTTCCAGTCTGCAACAACGCGATGTACCTCATCATCTGAACAAAAAGCGCCATGCACTCGCACCGGCACGCTGGAACCTGCTGGCAGATAGAGCATGTCTCCGTAGCCTAGTAATTGATCGGCACCGCCCTGATCTAAAATCGTACGAGAATCGACTTTTGAGCTCACAGCAAACGCGATTCGTGAAGGGATGTTCGCTTTGATTAAGCCGGTAATCACATCTACTGAAGGCCGCTGAGTTGCCAGCACCAAGTGGATACCAGCGGCGCGCGCTTTTTGCGCAATGCGGGCGATCAATTGCTCTACTTTTTTGCCGACAATCATCATCATATCGGCGAACTCATCGATCACCACCACAATGGAGGGCAGTTTTTCAAGAGTGGGATGCTCTTGATCTTCGCCAGTCAGCTCCAGGACCGGATCCGGGCTCCACATCGGATCTAGTATCGGGCTCCCCTGCTTCTCAGCATCCGTCACTTTACGGTTATAGCCTTGCAGATTGCGAACCCCTAACAGAGACATCAGCTTATAACGCCGCTCCATTTCTGCCACGCACCAACGAAGTCCATTGGCCGCATCCTTCATGTCGGTGATCACCGGCGTCAGTAAATGAGGAATGCCGTCGTAAACGGACAATTCCAGCATCTTCGGATCTACTAATATCAGTCGTGCATCAGCGGGCGTCGCCTTGTACAGCAGGCTGACCAACATGCAATTAACCCCCACTGACTTACCCGAACCAGTGGTGCCCGCCACCAGCACATGCGGCATTTTGCTCAAATCAGCGACGACCGGAGAGCCCGCAATGTCATGGCCTAATGCGACGGTGAGTGGCGACTTACTCTCTTCAAACGTCGTGGAGGCCAGCACGTCTTTAAAATTGACCGTTTGTCGGTCGGCATTGGGTATCTCGATCCCCACCACGCTCTTGCCGGGAATCACTTCCACTACCCGAACAGAAATAACGGCCAGCGAACGCGCCAAGTCCTTGGCAAGATTCGATATGCGTGACACTTTAACGCCGGCTGCCGGTTGAATTTCAAAGCGCGTCACCACCGGACCCGGATAAACAGCGACGACCTCAGCGACGACACTAAAATCTTTGAGCTTGAGCTCTAATAGACGCGACAACGACTCTAATTCATCTGCCGAGTAACCCCGTTGCGCCACGTCGCCCGGCGGTGCATCCAGCAAATCCAGCGGCGGCACCTCACCCGATATCGGCAGATCGAACAGCGGCTTTTGCTTCTCCTGCTCAAACTTGACCCCTGCTGCCACGGGTTCCTTGGGCGGTTTGATCTTGGGCGGCGTGCGTTTCTTTTCGCTGGCGACATGCCGCTCAATTTTTACCTTGCGCTCTTCAAGCTGCTTTTCGCGCGCGCGCCGGTCGCGAAATTGATCAAGCTTAGCCGCTGCCATTTGACGTATCGCGCTCGCAGCGGTCAACACGCGCTGCCCAATCCAATCAATGACACTGAGCCAGCTAATATCTGCAAACAAGGTCAGACCTAACAAAAAGACGGTTACCAAGACTAGCCGAGCACCCACGGGATTAAAGGCCTGATCAAAACCCAACCCAATTGCGGCACCGACAATCCCGCCAGCCCCCTGGGGTAAGCCTGACGCCCCTACGTCATTGAGTGCACGTAACGCCGTGGCAGCCATAACAGCCAGCAGCAAGCCAAACGCGCGCAAGCCCATCATCTGCCAATCCACAGGGTCGTATCGGCCTTCCGCAAGCAGCAATGATATCGCGCGGTAGGCGAGCAACAGAGGTATCAGATAAGCAGCGGAACCAACCAAAGAGAAAAATACATCGGCAATAAAGGCGCCTGTTATGCCGCCGAGGTTCTGAATGGCATCGCCCGTTCCGCTTGCAGACCACCCGGGATCTTGATCACTGTAGGTCAGCAGCGACATTAAGACGAAGAGGCATGCTGCCCCCACACTGATAAACAGGACATCGCGTAACCGGCGACGGGCAAACGTCTGCGTCGTCAATTCCGACTGTGCTGTCTCCGACTTCGCTCTGCCTGCCACGCCTCTACAACCACCGATGGAAATGGCTATGCTAGCACACACGACACCTCGGAATGGCCAACAATCAGTTGCAAATTCATGGGTTTATCCACGGTTCCGTCCGCCGACACATCCCAACACCGCGACAACACTGGCCTCATGACATTGGCTAGGATATTCTCTTATCATTGAGGACGGCGTGGCGCTTCACCGCCGCCACAGCATAGGTAATAGAGCGTCTCAAACAGCACCTTTCAAAATCGATAACGGAACCCACTCATGAGTGACCCATCACACCACCGCCTGATCATTTTAGGTTCAGGGCCTGCGGGGTATACCGCCGCTGTTTACGCGGCACGCGCCAACCTCAATCCGATTGTGATTACGGGTTTGCAGCAAGGCGGCCAACTGACGACGACGACCGAAGTCGAAAACTGGCCCGGCGGAGATCATGATTTGCAAGGGCCACAGTTGATGTCGCAAATGCAGGCGCATGTGGAGCGACTCGAGGCCAGCGTGGTCTTCGATCATGTTGAGTCGGTAGATCTGACCGCCAAGCCGTTCAAATTGCAGGGCACCTCTGCTTACACTTGCGATGCATTGGTTATTGCAACTGGCGCATCTGCACAGTATCTCGGCCTACCCTCTGAGTCAGCTTTCATGGGGAAAGGCGTCAGTGCCTGTGCAACCTGTGACGGATTCTTTTATCGCAACCAAGAAGTCGCGGTCGTGGGCGGGGGAAACACCGCGGTAGAGGAGGCACTATAT
>CAJWWJ010000104.1 GCA_913048575.1 uncultured Halieaceae bacterium | reverse complement strand
CGCCTGCAACCCGGCTCGCTGTGCCTCGTTCAAGGCGCGAGTCATATCGGTATCGATAAATCCTGGTGCCACGCAATTAACCGTAATAGACCGTGAACCCAGTTCTCGCGCCAATGATCGTGCCATGCCTTCGGCGCCTGCCTTGGTGGCGGCATAATTACTCTGCCCGGCATTACCCATAGAACCGACCACCGAGGTAATGTTAATTACCCTGCCCCACCTGGCTTTCGTCATACCGCGAAGGCACCCTTTGCACAAACGGTAAAGAGCGTTCAGGTTGGTGTCCACCACCGAGTGCCACTCCTCTTCTTTCATGCGCATCAGGAGATTATCCTGAGTGATGCCCGCGTTGTTGACCAACACCAATGGGTCGCCGAATTCAGTGCGAACAGCTTCCAGGCAGGCCGCAATCGATTCGGGATCGGTGACATTGAGCACCCTGCCTACACCGCCCCACTCAGACAAATGGGTCGAAATGCTGGCTGCCCCCTGCTCGGTGGTTGCCGTGCCCACGACCATAAAGCCGCGCTGCGCCAGACTGGTGGCGATCGCTGAACCAATGCCTCGACTCGCACCGGTGACCAACGCCACTTTTAGATCGGTTTGATTCATAGGCTCTCTCCTGAGGCCGATTGCAGAGTATCGATTGCTTCCAGCGGTGAGCAGGCGACCGATTTATCGATGCGTTTCATCAGGCCTGAGAGCACTTTTCCTGGTCCGCACTCTAAAAACCGATCGCACCCAGCCTGCAAAAGGGTTCCCACGCACCGTGTCCAAATCACCGGTTCAGACACCTGCCTAACAAGGCGACGTCTGATTTCGATGGCCTTGCGGTGCGGTTGGGCATCGACATTGCTGATCACTGGCATGAGCGCATCATTCAACGCGACCGAGTGAAATGCCTCTGCCATTGCTCCAGCGGCGGGCTGCATTAAAGGGGTATGAAAGGGCGCGCTAACCGCCAGCGGCAGCACTTTTTTGGCGCCCGACTCTTTGAGCGATTCGGAGGCAGCAAGCACCGCTTGCGCGTGCCCCGCAATCACTACCTGGCCTGGGGAGTTATAGTTCACCGCCCCAACATAGGTATCTTCTGTGCAATGGCGCAAACAGATGTCATCGATTATTTTGTCGTCTAACCCGAGCACCGCAGACATAGCACCCTCACCTGAGGGGACAGCTGACTGCATGGCTCTGCCACGAATTTGAACTAACCTCGCTGCATCCGCCAAGGTGAGTGACTCTGCAACAACGAGCGCAGAATATTCACCGAGGCTATGCCCCGCAACGAATTCGGGGGCAGAGCCTGACTCTGCTCGCCAACAGCGATAGAGAGCCGTACTCGCGGTCAAGATGGCCGGCTGGGTGTATTCAGTCAGGGTCAGCTGATCTTCTGGTCCGTCAGAGACTAACGCCCACAAATCATAGCCCAGTGCGTCGCTAGATTCCGCAAAGGTTTCTTGAACAACGGGATAGCGTGCAGCGATCTCCCCCAGCATTCCTACTGATTGAGAGCCCTGCCCGGGGAAAAGGAACGCCAGCCCGGCCAAGAAAGCTTACTCGTCGTCGCCAGTTTCAACGACCTTCTTTCCGCGGTAAAACCCATCTGCGCTCATATGGTGCCGGCGCCGTGTCTCACCTGATGTTTCGTCTACCGTCAGAGTCGGGCCACCAATCGAGTCATGTGATCGGCGCATGCCCCGTCTGGAACGGGTCTTTTTGTTCTTTTGTACAGCCATGATAGGCCTCCTTAAAAATAGTCCAAGCACCTACGGATCACTCATCCGTGCGCATAGACCTTGTCAACTGATACGGTACTTGTAGCCGTCTAAGATTTTAACTTAGCCAGCACGGCGAAGGGGCTTTCTTTGCGCCCCTCGCTTTCAATACACCCTTCCTCATTGCCCAGCGCCATTCGCTGGGCATCGGTAATACAGTCTTCAGCGTGCATCGGACTAGCGGGTATTGCTAACAGCAGCTCTTCCTCAACAATGTCACTTAGATTAGCGGTTTCTTGCACGATCAATGGCTCATAGCTGGACGGAAGTTGCGCCGCATCCTCATCATCCCATATGCAGGCCATAACGGTCCGCGTCTCTAACACCTGAGTCATCTCACCAAGGCAACGTTGACACTCCAGCACCACCTCGGCGGTAATCTGCGCTTCAACAATGTAGCGCCCTTCCTCGTCTCGTCGAAACTCGAAGGCGGCTGAAGCGGGTGCGACCAGCCCGACGCCAGCGCTCATGAGTCGGCCAAGGTCTGTTATCGCGGCCACGCCGCTGATACTGGCCTCACGAGCGGCTAATCCCCGAAGGTCTAGCTCTCTTGGCAACGCCCCTTTTCTCATGGGCGCGGATAATACGGACGCTAATCTGCGCTGTCAAAGCTATCTGCCCCCCGTTACCATGGGACGTCTCGCAAAGGTATTTTTCACGAAAACGTCGGTATGTCGCCACTTCAACTCATTTTAGCGTCCACCTCACCTTATCGTCGCAGCTTAATGGAGCGGCTACGGGTCTCGTTTAGCACGATGGACCCGGATATCGATGAGAAGCTACTGCCTGATGAATCCGCCGTTCAACGTGCCAGCCGATTAGCGCAAAGTAAGTGTGAGGCCCCCTCTGTTAACGGAGCCCTCGTCATTGGTTCAGATCAGGTCGCGTGCCTCGACGGCAAGATATTAAGAAAGCCTGGCTCGGCCGATAACGCCATCGCACAGCTGATGCAGTGCTCTGATCGAACCGTGGTGTTCTGGTCAGCCGTCTCAGTGCGCTCGACCGTGACGGGTCATCATAAGCAGCGGCTGGTTCCGAGCGAGGTGCAGATGCGGCCGCTGACTCTGCCAGAAATAGAGCGCTATGTAGCAGCCGACAACCCACTCGACTGTGCGGGCAGCTTTAAATGGGAGTCGCTGGGGATTACCTTATTCCAGCGCATCAAAACAGAAGATCCCACCGCACTGGAGGGCTTACCACTGATTGCACTGTGCGAGCTGCTGCGGTTTCACGGTCTAGCCCTTCCGCTCAGTGCGCAGCTTACTGAGCACTGACTCTAGCTCCGGGTCCAGCGGGCAAGACAGATCGTAGCGCTGGTCATTGACCTCGAACTGTATCGCCGTTGCATGCAGGAATAACCGTTTCAGGCCGATGGTACTGGTTCGACTCGCCGACTGGTCGTTTTGGTATTTGGTATCGCCCAGAATGGGATGGCCAATATGCTGGGTATGGACACGGATTTGGTGGGTCCGGCCCGAAATCGGTTTGGCCTCGATGAGCGTCGCATCAGGAAATCGTTCAAGCACCCTCATTTCGGTTTTTGCAGGCTTTCCCTCATTGGATACTTTGACCAATCGCTCACCGGATGCCGTATGTCGCCGATCTAAGGGGGCCGATACCATCCGTTGATAGGCAGGCCATTTACCGGCCACCAGCGCTATGTAGCGCTTATGGATGCGATTTTCTCGAAGTTGCTGATGCAGTGCCCTTAACGTCCGTGCATTTTTCGCAATCATGACTAGACCCGAGGTGTCTCGGTCGAGCCGATGAACCAACTCTAAGTAACGCTCATCAGGCAGTAAACTTCGAAGAGACTCGATCAGACCCAAGCGCACCCCACTACCCCCATGGACCGCGAGCCCCGTGGGCTTGTTGATGACCAGCAATTCTGTGTCGTCATACATAATTGCGCTGCGAATTCTTTTCTCCCAGGCAGCCGAGGGCTGCTTACTCACCTCTCGCGGCACCACGGTTAAGGGAGGAACCCTCACGCTGTCTTCCGCTTTGACCCGATAGTCGGCCTTGGAGCGGCCTTTATTGACGCGCACCTCACCTTTCCGTATCGCCCGATAAATGCGTGTTTTAGGGACGTCGCCAGCATGCCGAAGCAAGAAGTTATCTAACCGCTGCCCTGCCTCCTCAGCAAGTACGGAGACAAATCGGACCGGTTGTTTCGAAGAATCACTCATGAAATCACTACTTTATACCAATTATCTAATCGTTGAATCAGCGGGCGCTTGGTGCTACGGTTCGCCGGTCGGGGTACTGGTGTACCCGCGGACATCGTCTTAATGCCTCGAAAAAGTGGCGCGGCGTTGACCGACGAGCACCCGAACCAGCACAAAATCGCTGGCCCAAGTCGAGCTTTTCCCGCTCCTACTTACCCGATGAACGGATTACGAGTCTACCGCGTGACCCCCTCCGGACCTAATGGACGTTTGAGTGGCCTGCGGAAGACAAAGACAAACCCGCGACACAAGATGGCGCGGTGCGAATTGCGAATCAAGCCCCTAGTGTTGTCACTGAGGGTTGTGTGACCAGATAACGGAGGATCAGGAAACCTCCCATCATGATCACTCGCCGGAGACGGCGGGACCGCATGTACAGGAGACGTTTTTGTCTCCGCACCGCCCAGTTGCGTCGTCAACTGGATAAAAATCATGAAAAAAATGCTCATTAATGCAACGCAGCCGGAAGAGGTTAGAGTTGCTATGGTCGATGGTCAGCGACTGTACGACCTGGATATCGAAAACCGTCAGCGCATTCAAACTAAAGCGAATGTCTACAAAGCGAAAATCACTCGTGTCGAGCCCAGCTTAGAGGCGGCGTTTGTCGATTTCGGTGCTGATCGGCATGGGTTCTTGCCGCTGAAAGAGATCGCTCCCGAGTACTACCGTAGCAAAGCGCCTGAGAACGAGGGAAAGATCCGCATCAAAGACGTGCTGAAAGAAGGCACCGAGGTGATTGTTCAGGTCGATAAAGAGGAGCGTGGCACCAAAGGCGCCGCTCTGACCACCTATATCAGCTTGGCGGGGCGTTACATGGTGCTCATGCCAAACAACCCCAAGGCGGGTGGTATTTCGCGCCGTATCGAAGGGGAAGATCGCAGCGAGCTGAAGGCGTCGCTGTCACAACTTAACCTGCCAGATGGCATGGGCGTCATTATTCGCACCGCCGGTGTGGGTAGGAGCACTGAAGAGCTGCAGTGGGATCTCGATTACTTACTGCAGTTATGGGACGCCATCACGCAGGCCAACCAAGACAGTAAACCACCTACCCTGCTCTATCAGGAAAGCGACGTCATCATTCGCGCAGTTCGTGACTACCTTCGCGACGATATCGACCAAGTATTGATTGACGATACCACTGCCTACCAGCGTGCAGCGGATTTTGTCGGCATGGTCATGCCGCATTATAAAAGTCGCCTCAAGCAGTATGAGGATCCATTGGCTTTATTTAATCGCTTCCAGATTGAGGGGCAAATAGAAACTGCCTTTCAGCGTGAAGTGCGGCTACCCTCTGGCGGGTCGATCGTTATCGATCCGACTGAGGCGCTGGTGTCGATTGATATCAACTCGGCGCGCGCCACCAAAGGGAGCGACATCGAGCAAACGGCGCTGCAAACCAATCTGGAGGCAGCGGATGAAGTAGCTCGGCAGCTTCGATTACGCGATATGGGCGGCCTAATTGTTATCGATTTTATTGATATGTCCGCAAATCGTAACCAACGCGCCGTCGAGAATCGCATTCGCGAGGCGCTAGAGGTTGATCGCGCTCGGATCCAGGTAGGCCGCATTTCTCGCTTTGGACTCTTGGAAATGTCACGTCAGCGATTGCGCCCTTCACTAGGTGAAACCAGCGGCATGGTCTGTCCGCGCTGCACAGGACAAGGCACCATACGAGATACCAAGTCACTGGCACTGGCCATTTTGCGACTCATACAGGAAGAGGCGGCAAAAGAGCGCACCGGCGAAGTACAAGCCATTGTCCCCGTCGACGTTTCCACCTTTTTGCTTAATGAGAAACGTGCCGATATCAACGAAATAGAATCCAGTACCGGCGTGAGGACCGTGGTCGTTGCCAGTCCTTATATGGACACGCCCCACTTTGAGGTGCGGCGACTTCGTGATGACGAAGTGGAGGAGTCACGACGTTTAAGTTTTCATATTGAGAAGCCAACGCCCGAGGCGCCCTCGGTAGAGGCCGCTTCTGACAATCCAGTCAGCGCGCCCGAAGCACTTGTGCGCGACATCACGCCAGAAGCACGGGCTCCAGAGGCTGCACCGAAGACCGAGGAGTCTGCACCGCGTCAACAACGCACTAAACGGGATGCTGCTAAGTCCAATGATCGAAAGGCATCGCAACCCGGCCTGCTCGCTCGCCTTTGGGCGCTGCTTTTTGGGTCTTCAGAGGCGCCTAAAAAACCCTCCGGGAACGACAGGGGCGGTCGCAGAGGCGGCGAACAGAATCGCAATCGATCACGCAGACGGTCTGGCGATCGGCGACGTGGCGAGAATCAGAACAGCGATGAGGCTGGACAGCGTAATCGTCGTGACCGAAATGATCGACGTGGTGGGAGAAATCGCAAGCAAGACGACGATCAGGAGCAGAACACCACCACAGCCACTAGCGGCCCCAGCGAGCAGAACAGCAGTAGCCCTAACTCGGACAGCGAAGATCAAGCAAAGCGACCAAGACGTCGTCGTGGTCGACGCGGTGGCCAGCGTCGTAATGACCCAGCCAGCAACGATGCGGTAGAAACCACCGATGACGCAGTGGCGACTGACGCTCAGGAAGAAATCGTTGTTGCTGATACAGACAGTGCCCCTCGTCGCCGACCGGCCGATAAGCGGCAGGATAACCGGCGACGTCGACAGCGTCAGGCGGTCACAACCGAGGAAACCGAAGCACCCGCAGTGATGGAGACTGAATCCGCTGACGCCCCTGCCGCTAACGATGCCCCCGTGGCTGATGTAAATGTGGCTTCCTCAGAGGCACTCAGCGCTGCTTTCAGTAGCGAGAGTCAGGAGCACATTGCTGAGAGCCAAGGTGAAGCATCGGCTCCGCAAGCGGTAGAGACCCCCTCCGAACCAGCGGCTTACAGCGCATCTGCAGAAAGTTCAGCAACCGCTGATGCGCAACAAATTGAAAAAGCGAGCGCAGCAGAGACTCCAGTCCCGGCACGGGCGCCGGAAGTCGTCGTCACCACTACAGGCGCTAATACGGTCGATGCGATGGAAACAGCGGTCGAAGAAGTCGATACGAGTGGACTGACAGCAGAGGGGCGAGCAATCAATGATCCACGCATTTTGCCCAAACCGGTCACCGACACCGCCGTGCAGACTGAGCTCACGCAACTGTTTGACGCACCGGAAGCACCTCCTGTTAGCGTGGTGTCGCAGAATATTCCTCGCGCCAGCAACGATCCGCGCGGCCCTAAAGCGGCGACGGCTGGAAAGTAACTTGATTGAAACGGGCGCAACGATATAATGCGCCCTCTCCGCCAGGGGCTCCCTGGCGGCTTTTTTTGGTGGGCTGGCTGAGTGGTCGAAAGCGGCGGTCTTGAAAACCGTTGA
>CAJWWJ010000103.1 GCA_913048575.1 uncultured Halieaceae bacterium | reverse complement strand
CCCCACAATGCGTTCATGGGCTATACGGCGGCGTCACCGATGCTCGGTTTTTTAGCCTATCTGTCTGAGTCCATCATTGAGCGCGCCGATGAAACGCATATCGCACCGCAGATGGTAGGCCCCAAATTGCTAAAGGCGCTCAACAATCTGGCCCACTTCACGCTGGTGCCGAAGGCGGGCGCGGTCAGCCCGGAGCTGCTCGCGGAATGGGTGGGCGAGGCGGGCCCGGCGACAGCATGCTACGGGCGGACGACTCGAGTCCCGTTGGCACTGGTAAACCTCTGTTCTTCACTTACCCATACTGAGGAAGCGGTGCAGCGGGTGGAGCAGTTTCTGGCGCGCTATGGCGCCTGAGCGCCCTCGGCTATCTCACTAATCGCTGCTTCAGGCGAGCTTCAACCCATTTTCCACGGGCCGTTCCGGCTGAATCAACACCACAGCGCCATCGGCTTGTGGAAAACCCGTAATCAAACACTGGGATTGGATTGGGCCAATCTGTTTGGGTGGGAAGTTCACAACGCCAATCACCTGCTGACCCACCAAACCTTCAGGCTGATAAAGGTCGGTAATCTGGGCGCTCGATTTCAGTACCCCGATTTCAGCGCCGAAATCCACGTGCAGGATGTACGCGGGCTGGCGAGCCTCCGCGAACACTTCCGCGGTGACAATGGTGCCGACTCGCAGATCGATCTGCTCAAAATCCTGCCAGGAAATGGTGTCCACAAAGTGCTCCCTGCGCTGATGGCCTTGAAGGTTAAGAGTCTACCGATAGCGATGATGACGCGGAATCCTCACTTAGCAGATGCGGTTGAGGCCACCGAGAGAAGCTAATGTGCTCCAAGGGGAAAAGACTTCGCGTAAAGTTGTGATTCACACGTATCTGAGGGCTCAGGTGGGATCAGGGCATTGGCGGAAGAGGGAAGATCCAAGCTGACAATTTCCATGCGCGAGCTACACTAAGCTTTGTTTGAAAACAGGGATTTTAAGGAGTTGGCCATGGCTTTGAAGTGTCTGGTGAGATGGGCGAGCGCAACGCTGATCGGTGTTGCGGCCGTGACGAGTCCTAACGTGGCTGCAGAGACCGCCACGCTCCGAGTCTCGATTGAGGGCGGCGCCTTTAACAGCAAGTTCAAGTTTTACGACGCCAGCGAAGGCTGCCCCAACTATAACGATATTCCGGGTGCCAAACATTTCTTAGGCGGCGTCCGTGCGTCTAGCAAAGGCGCGAGTAAAGCACTGAGTGTGGATCAACCGGTGCACGTGTTCTTGTTCCGACCCAAGGACACTCCTGGCATTTCCGCGGGCGGAGGAGCGAGTGAAATCCGTCGCCGCTCGCTACAGGTGGTGCTGAATGGCGACGCCACGCTCAAGTACACCGGTTTTGATGACAAGGTCCCCACCTGGGAAGCGACTGGGGAGATCGATGTCCAGCCCGCGGCCATCTGTGAAACTAACGACCTCGACGAGGGCGACGCAGCGGACTAACCAACAGGTGGTGATTCGTAACCTCGGGGGGACGCCATGTTTGCGGAGAGGATTGTCAGACGGGGGCAAGCTGCGGCGCTGCTTTCAGCTTTTGCCGCTATGTTGCGCGCTCCTTTTCCCAACGCTGTGACCGCTCTAGGCGAGGACGGGTCAGCCAAATCGAAAATATCGTTAAAGCGCTGTGCTGCGTCTGAAACGGGTTACCAGCGCGTCTGTCATACCAACTTGAGCATCACACTATGACCGTCGACGCACACCGGAATGTCTTCGGTGCTCAAGATGATGGTACAGAGGTTGCTCAATTTCGTTTGCGGCATGGCTCTCTGTCAGTCGATATCATCGAGTACGGTGCTCGATTACAACAAATATTTTGGCACCATGATTCGGGTCATTTACAAAAATTGATTTGGGGCTTCGAGGATCTCTCGTCTTACGAGCGAGACGAGCAATACTTGGGCGCCGTAATTGGACCGGTCGCGAATCGTTTGAAGAATGCAACATATAGAGACGGTCAGAGCATGATTGTTGTGGAGCCCAATTGGGGATGCCACCAATTGCATGGGGGTACGCTTGGACTTCATCAGCAAATTTGGCGGGGAGAGTTGGTATCGGATCATCGAGGGCCGGCACTTGAATTGACGACTACGCATGCTGATGGGACAGACGGATATCCGGGTAATTTATTCGTCAAAGCTAAGTATGTGCTTGCCGAGTCTGGGCGGTTGCACATCGAGCTGTTGGCCAAATGCGATCAGCGCCGGATTGTCTCTCTGACAACGCATCCCTACTTTCAGCTGTCTGAAACAGGGGAGGACCAGCTGTTGAGTCTATTTTCTGAGCGCTACTTGGCGGTTGATCAGTCTCAGATTCCAACAGGACGAATCCACTCATCACGCGAACTTTTTGGGCACCCCTTTTCTACACAGGGTCTTGATGGTTTATCGCTTGATCACACTTTTATTTTTGACGGCGATCGAAAATCGGCGTTAGCTGAGCTTCAAAGTGAGGCACTGACGCTCCGGGTATTTGCTAACCAGCCTGCACTTCAGGTTTATATCGCTCGCAAGGAAAAACAAGGTGCTGCGGTTTGCTTCGAGCCCCATGGTTATGTGAACGCTCCAAACCAAGAAGACTTCCCTAGCATCATGTTGACGCCCGGGCAGCGTTACGACAATCAAATTTGCTACGTCTTTAGCGAGACTCAAAGCCCTAAGCAAACGCGATGAGTCGACACAGTGTCCACGATGGTGAGATCTTCGTTTTGGTGGTGTAATTCCTTTCGGGTTTTCAGTAGCTGCGGGTTCGACAGTCATCAGATGATGATTTTGCGCTTGCGCTCACTTTTGATCAGCCTAGATGTGGGAGGGATGCCCCCTGCCAGCGTGTTGAATACACCGCCGGATAGAAAATTCTAAAATTCAGGGCCCAGCCGGTTCGCTAACGGCGTGCGCTCGCGACCAGTCAAAGGGCCTAACCGAATGATAGCTAGGATTGACGGTGAAACTTTATGTCTCATCTTGCAGCGTGGTGATGATGGTTTAGCGCACCTCGTCTGGTTCGGTCCCAAAAATAACGATGTGATGGCTCGGGCGCCGCACTTCCAGCGCTTGCCAGCCAGTCCTGATGTGCCTGTCGGGCCCACGCTCCACCCGGCGCACGGGCATGGATTTCACAACATTGCGCAGGTAGAGGCCCACTGCCATAAAACACGTCGGTTGCTGCGCTTGAAGCCTCCGGAATTTGCGGCCAGTGATCGGCAGATCACTCTCAATTCACACGATGAGTCTCTGGGTGTTCGAGTCGTCACCACGATGACGTTCAGGGGCGATGCTTTGGCGGTGACCTGCTGTCTTCACAATGACGGTGAGACCAGTATTGACGTCACACGAGCTGCGAGCCTGCTGATACCGACACCAGATTGGGCGTCGCGGTTAGTCACCTGGGCTGGAGCTTGGGGACGTGAAGGCCATTACACCGAGCGGGATTGGTCGACAGGTCGAATCGAGCAGTTGGGCCGAGCCGGTCGGCCTGGGTTTGATGGTGGGCCAACCCTAAGCCTTTTGGAAACCGGGGCTAACGTTGCTCACGGTCGTTGGCTTACAGCCCACCTCGCGTGGAGTGGGGCTTTTCGCCTGGCTGCTGAGCGGGCGACTGACGGAAGTGGGCAACTTCTCGCAGAGCGGCTGCTAGCGCCAGGTGAAATCCGGCTAGAGCCGGGGGCAAGCCTCGTTCTTCCAGAGACGGTTGTTGCTTTGTCTTATGAAGGCTCGAACGGTGTGTCGCGGGTATACCATGACATCATTCGCAGCGAAGGTCTGAGGGTTAAGAGACTGGTCCATTTCAACACTTGGGAAGCCCGGTATTTCGACGTGACCGAAGAGAAATGCATATCGCTGGCCAAGCAAGCAGCGGAGTTGGGGGCGGAGCGGTTTGTGCTCGACGATGGTTGGTTCAAGGGTCGGCACAATGATGAGACGAGTCTGGGTGACTGGAGCGCTGATGAGGCTAAATTTCCAAACGGTCTGATGCCTCTTATCGACGCGGTTCACGCCGAGGGGATGGAGTTTGGCCTCTGGCTGGAGCCTGAAATGGTGAGCCCGGACAGCGATCTGTGCCGTGATCACCCTGATTGGGTTTTGGGCTGGCCTGAGGCTGAGCTGGCCACGGGCCGCAATCAGCTGGTGCTTGATTTGTCGCTGCCAGCGGTGCGCGAGCATCTATTTTTGACTATTGCTGCGCTCCTCGATGCGTATCCGATCTCCTATGTAAAGTGGGACTGCAACCGCGATCTGTATCCCGCCACGAGCGGTGGCGTTGCCTCTTTGGGTTTGCAGACCGAGGGGCTCTACGAACTATTGGACCGGTTGCGAATAGCTTACAAAGTGCAGATCGAGAGCTGTGCCAGTGGCGGTGGCCGAATTGATGCGGGAATCGCATCGCGCACCGACCGTTTTTGGGCCAGCGACACGACTGACGCGATTGATCGGCTTCGTGTCCAGCGCGCCGCTAGTTTCGCAATGCCCACTGAGCGATTGGGTTGTCATATAGGTCCCAGTCCCAACCCCATGACAGGGCGTGAGATTTCAATGGAGTTTCGTGTTCTGGCTGCGTTATTCGGGCACATGGGTATTGAGGCAAATCCTGCTCACTTTAACGACAACGACAAAGCTATCCTGATGCGAGGGCTCGAGATTTCTAAAGCGCATCGCGATTGGATGGGTGACGGCCAGCTTTTGAACCTTTCAGAGCCTGGAGACGACCCGGACTTACAGATGCTCGTCTCAGCGGGTGGCGATCAGGCGCTACTGCGTATTATGAGAGTTAACACGCCTGTGCGCCCGTTGCAGCCACGCATCCGGTTAGCAGGATTAGACCAGCAAAGTCACTACGAGTTAGTCGAGCTTGCGCTTCGAGGTGATCCAATGGTTTGGCCACTGGGCAATTTCATGGGCCGCGGTCTGATGCACGACGGGTTAGTGCTTGATTCTGCGAGAGCTTTGACCGGACGATTGATCCATCTCAGAAAAACGGAGTGATCCGTCTCCGAATTTTATCCAACAAAATAGAGACTCAGGGGCTGGTGAACACAGGATGTGCGTGCCGCCATTGGTGACGACGACGCTGCCGTCTGCCTAATACGGTATGTCACGTTAAGGCAACACATCATAGAGACACTCACCTACAGTCGCGCGGCGCAAATTGCCTCGTATACGCACTCCAAAATATTCGGGTTTAGATCGCATATTCGATAGAGAGGATAAGGTTTTGAATGAATAAAAAGAAACGTACAGAGGCCGACAGGTTTAGTTGACAGCGTCAGTCGGCGTATCTAGTGTCATGTGGTAGCTAACACCCCTGAAGCCGAGTGGGCTACCGATCGATCCATCACTACAGCGCCACTGAAGGCGTTATCCAGTCGAACGAAAACAGGTTGGCAGTGGAGCGACGTTTCGGCTGCGGCTCTCCGCTCCCAACGATGAGTGCTTTGATGGGTTCACTCTCATCTGCGCCGAGAGCCGATAACCATGTTTGACCGACACGAACATCCGCAGCGACGCATTAACTCACTCAATGGTGATTGCGCGCTGGTGTCACCACAGAGGGCAAAGCGCCCGTGGCATAGACAGACTGAAGCGGTTGTGCCCACATCGAGGCCGAAACATGACCCGAACTGCTATCTCTGTCTTGGTAGCACCCGTGTGTCGGGCCAGCGGAATCCGGAATACTCCGGTCTATTTGTTTTCCCTAATGATTTTCCTACGTTGCTAAGCGAGGCGGTACTAGAGGCGGAAGTGAATCACGCGTTACTGCAAAGCCAGCCCGAGTCAGGCGAGTGCAGGTAGAGCCAGCATTGCTCTGGGGTCAGCCTGCGTCGCTGAAAAATGTAGGTGAATGGGATGTCCGTTTCACAAATAAAGCGCACGAATTAGTCCGCGTCGCCGAGAGCACTGGGGGCAGCGTTACGCTTCCCGCACGAAGTGTCGGGACGTTGGTACACGGTGGTCGGCCAGGAGGGAGCATGCGTTGAATGCCCGGCTCACAATATCGGACGTAGTAAAAATGCGCCTGTGGCAAACGCCAAACGTGACGAGTCTCGGACGCTTGCCTGCCCATGTGCCGCTGTACAGTTGGCGCGAAGAGGCGGACGCTCAGGCAAACACGCCCTCCGCCTCACGCCAATATCTGGACGGCGAGTGGTCTTTTGAACTGTATGAGTCGCCAGACTCAGTTCCCGCCGCTTGGCCATTCAGTAAAGATAGCCAGAAGACCGTGCTGGTACCGGGCAATTGGCAACTGCAAGGCTTCGATAAGCCCGTCTATACCAATGTGAAGTATCCGTTTCCGGTTAATCCACCACGGGTGCCCGAGCAAAATCCCACAGGTTGTTATCGGCGCTCTTTCTTTCTGGATGCGGCCGCCACCCGAGAGCGCACCCATCTTGTTTTTGAGGGTGTCGATAGCGCTTTTTTTGTGTGGTGCAACGGCCACTTCGTCGGTTACTCACAAGACAGCCGTTTGCCGGCTGAGTTCGACGTCACAGACTGCGTGATTGCGGGTGAGAACCAACTGGCCGCCATGGTGCTTCGGCTTTGCGATGGCTCTTACCTAGAAGATCAAGATATGTGGAACCTGTCTGGTATCTACCGCAGCGTCTACCTAATTTCCAAACCCCACACTCACATAAGGGATTACCGCGTCAACACTGAGTTTTGCAACGAATATCAGACCGGTCTGCTTTCAGGAGAGGTATTTTGCAGTGAAGGGGCCACCGGCGCGTTGCGGATTAGCGTGTTCGACACGCAGGGCAATATACAGCTTACCCAGACTGCGGATATCGGTACGGATTGGATTGATGAAAGAGGGTGCTACGAGGACCGGTCAAGATTTGAATTTGAGATCCCCGACGTACTCCCATGGAGTGCAGAGACCCCAAGGCTATATCGCCTTGTCATCGCGCTTTTGTCGCCAGATGGGCAGCTCGTAGATTGTGAAGCGACGCAGATTGGTTTTCGGACTATCGAAATAGAGTGTGGACAGCTCAAGCTCAATGGAAAAGCGCTGCTCATTCGGGGTGTAAATAAGCATGAACATGACCCGAAGACGGGTCACTTCGAAACGCTCGATCAGGTCGAAGCGGATATTAGGCTGATGAAGGCCAATAACTTCAACGCGATTCGTTGCTCGCACTACCCACATCAGGTCGGCTTCTACGACATTTGCGATGCGCTTGGAATGTACGTTGTCGACGAGGCCAACATAGAAACGCATGGCTTGACGCCGATGAGCCGCCTGTCGGACGACCAAGATTGGGCCCCTGCTTATCTTGAGCGGCTTAGTAGGATGGTTCGCCGAGACTATAACCACCCGAGCATTATCATTTGGTCACTGGGCAATGAGTCTGGGTATGGTGTTAACCACGACCTAATGTATGCGTGGGTAAAAAAGGAAGATCCGTCTCGACA
>CAJWWJ010000102.1 GCA_913048575.1 uncultured Halieaceae bacterium | reverse complement strand
GAAAGCTCAGTCTTGGTACCGTTCGCATGGAAGACTGCTTAGCAAGTTCAGACCGTAAAAAACCCGATACTTTCCTCAGAACCGCAGCAATGTCGGCTCGATCGGCCTCGGACTGGTCATCTAGCAAGGTGAAAAAAACCTTGGCATGAGACAAGTCCCGACTCACCTCAACCTCAGTCAGATTGATCCGCTCAACCCGCGGGTCCCTCACCGTCGAGTGCAGTAGTCTCGCGAGTTCTTGATGCAAGAACTGACTGACGCGCTGCGTCCGCTCGAATTCCTTGCCCATAGTGAGTGCCTTCAGAGGCTCCTAGCGATTTCATTGACATCGAAGACTTCGATGAGATCGCCCGCTTTAACATCGGTATAATTTTTCACACCAATGCCACACTCCGTGCCATTACGCACTTCGCTAGCGTCGTCTTTAAAGCGGCGCAAAGACTCCAACTCACCCTCGTAGATCACAATGTTATCGCGCAAGACCCGAATAGGCTTGGAACGATGAACGGTGCCTTCGATCACCATACAGCCAGCAATCAGGCCAAACTTCGGGGACCGGAATACATCGCGCACCTCTGCGATACCAACAATTTCCTCTCGCATCTCGGGCGATAGCATGCCCGACAGAGCGGCGCGCACATCATCAATCAAATCATAAATGACGTTGTAATAACGGATTTCGACACCTTCGTTCTCCGCTGCGGCGCGCGCCTTCACATCAGCTCGCGTGTTAAAGCCAATAATGATGGCAGAGCTGGTCATGGCAAGACTGATATCAGTCTCAGAGATACCACCAACGCCTCCGGACACAATATTGACCTTCACCTCATCATTGCCCAGATCGATCAAGGCGCCTTGAAGTGCCTCAAATGAGCCCCTGACATCCGCCTTGATAATCAAGTTCAAGGTCTCGACCGATCCAGCCGTCATCGTCTCGAACATATTGTCGAGCTTAGCGGCTTGCTGCCGTGCCAACTTGGAGGTTCGCATTTTTTCTTGGCGGAAATCGGCGACCTCACGGGCCTTCTTTTCGCTCTCCAACGCGACAACGGGATCCCCCGCATCGGGCGTCCCGTCAAGACCTAGCACCTCTACGGGAATACTCGGACCTGCTTCTTTTATCTGCTGGCCATTTTCATCCAACATGGCTCTCACTCGACCAGACTGCACGCCGGCGAGCACAATGTCGCCCTGCCGCAACGTACCTTGCTGAATCAGCAATGACGCAACCGCACCGCGCCCTTTGTCGAGCCGTGACTCAATCACGATGCCCGATGCCGGCACGTCGGCGGGAGCGGTCAGCTCCAACAACTCCGATTGCAGTAACAGTGCGTCGAGTAATTCATTAACGCCCTCTCCCGTATGCGCAGACACAGGAATAAATTGCGTATCACCGCCCCACTCTTCTGGTATGACCTCTTTTGCCGAAAGCTCGTTTTTCACTCGCTCAGGATCAGCACCCTCTTTGTCCATCTTGTTGACTGCCACCACAATCGGAACGCCCGCTGCCTTTGCGTGCTGGACGGCCTCTTCTGTTTGCGGCATCACACCATCATCAGCCGCCACCACCAAAATCACGATGTCGGTCGATTTGGCACCCCGCGCTCGCATTGCAGTAAACGCGGCGTGACCGGGGGTATCGAGAAAGGTGATCATGCCCCGGTCAGTTTTCACGTGGTACGCCCCAATGTGCTGGGTAATTCCCCCCGCTTCGCCACTGGCGACTCGCGACTCGCGAATATAATCCAGTAACGACGTTTTACCATGGTCGACGTGGCCCATGACGGTCACTACAGGCGCTCTTGGCTCTGGATTACCGCCCTGGTTGGTCAAGGTTTCCTCGAGTCGCTCCTCGACTTCCTCCGCGCTTTTGAGGACGACGCGATGGCCGAGCTCTTCCACCACCAGCGTGGCAGTGTCTTGGTCTAGCACTTGGTTAATCGTGGCCATCACGCCAAGCTTCATCAGCTCCTTGATTACCTCGCCCGCCTTGACCGCCATCTGCTGCGCCAAATCGCCAACCATAATGCTCTCTGGCACATTAACGTCATACACTATTCGGTCTGTAGGCTGCTCAAAGCCATGCTGATTGGGTTCGCCTTGACCCTTCTTCCTGCGGCTTCCGCGGCGCCTGACGACGCCCCCTTCTGCGGCTGCCAAATCGGTAATCGACAGATTGTGGCCTCGCTGCTTGCCGCGAGCGCCCCCACGATCTGTGCGGCCCTTACCAGACTTACGTCGTAGCTCGTCTCTTTTCGGCGCGGCATCGGTCTTTGCCGGCGCGGCATGAAGGCGCTTCGGTTTTCTATCCACGTCTTTACTGGCAGGCTGAGCGGCCGCCTCTTGTGCTTGCCGTTCAGCTTCTTCGGCGCGCGCTTTGACCGTTGCGTCTAACTGTAGCTGTCTCGCTTGCTCTTCCGCCTTACGACGCGCAGCGGCTCTTTGCCGCAATACCTCTGGGTCTTTCTCGTCTACCGCTGATACCGTGTCGTCTACCGCAATCTCTACTTCTGGTTCTGCCACAGGGGCTTCAAGCACCTCTGCGCTCGGCGCGGCTGCCACTTCTTCTACTAACTCAGGAACACCAGCTTCCTCCCTTGGCTCCGCCTCTTCATCGCGTTTGACGTAAGTCCGCTTCTTACGCACTTCAACGTTCACCGTGCGCTTGCCAGCACCGCCCGCTCGCAACGTACTCACAGACTTGCGCTTAAGGGTGATTTTCTTGGGCGCGCCCGTTCCCTCTCCGTGGCTTTTCTTCAGGAAGGCGAGCAGCGTTTGCTTATCCTCCTCCGAGACAGCCTCTTCAGCGGAGGCATGGGGCAAACCCGCATCCTTCATCTGGGCAAGCAATCGCTCTGCCGATGCGCCCACTGTTTCCGCTAACTGCGATACTGTCACTTGTGCCATCTTTTTCTCCCAAACCGCTCAGTTCTTCGAGTGCATGCTCAGCCCAACATTCTGTCAGGCGGTTGCCTCTTCCTCTTCAGCGAACCAAGGGGCGCGAGCTGTCATAATCACTTCAGCCGCACGCTCTGCCGTCATATCTTCAATATCTAATAAATCGTCGACGCCCTGCTCAGCGAGATCTTCCATCGTAATGATCCCCTTGCTTGCCAATAAGAAAGCTAAGTGTCGATCCATGCCCTCCATCGTGAGCAAATCCTCAGCGGGCTCATGCGCATCCAATTCTTCTTCTGATGCGATGGCTTGCGTGAGGAGTGCATCTTTTGCTCTCGCCCGGAGCTCCTCAGAGATTTCCTCGTCGAACCCTTCAATGTTGTTCATTTCTTCCAGTGGGACATAGGCGATTTCTTCAAGCGTCGTGAAGCCCTCTTCCACCAGCACCGCAGCGATATCTTCGTCTATATCCAGCGCGACCATGAACCGCTCAATCACTTCGCCCGCTTCCGTCTCTTGCTTTTCGATCGCGTCGTCGACGCTCATGACATTGATAACCCAACCTGTGAGGTCCGATGCCAGTCTCACGTTTTGTCCGCCACGACCAATAGCTTGGGCCAGATTGTCTTCAGCAACTGCGACTTCCATCGTCGAGTTATCCTCATCAACCACGATCGACTCCACTTCTGCAGGAGACATTGCATTGATGACCAGCTGAGCGGGATTATCGTCCCAAAGAATAATATCGACGCGTTCGTTGTCGAGCTCGTTGGAGACCGCCTGGACGCGGGAGCCGCGCATACCCACGCAGGCACCGACAGGATCAATCCGCTGATCACCGGTCTTGACGGCGATCTTGGCTCTTGACCCGGGGTCTCTTGCGGCCGCCCTTATCTGAATGACGCCCTCGGAAATCTCGGGCACTTCAATTTTAAAGAGCTCAACCAGCATTTCTTGGCAAGATCTCGACAAGATAAGCTGCGGGCCCCGTGATTCCGTATTAATCTCAGTCAGAATGGCACGCACCCGATCATTGATCCGGAAGGTCTCTCTGCCCACTAACTCACCACGAGGCAACAGACCTTCGGCGTTGTTACCCAGGTCGACGATAATATTGTCTCGAGTCACTTTCTTGACGGTGCCTGCCAGCAGCTCACCTTCTCGACTGCGATACTCATCCGCAATCTGAGCGCGCTCCGCGTCCCTCACCCGTTGCACGATCACTTGCTTCGCAGTCTGCGCGGCAATGCGCCCAAACCCGACGTTTTCGACCGTTTCCTCGTGATAATCACCAATTTGCAGTGACGCGCTCACTTCCGCTGCTTCTTCGGTGGTGAATTGCGTTCCCAACAGGGCCATCTCTGTATCCGGCATGACCAACCAGCGACGCTTCGTCACGTAGTCTCCGGACTCTCGATCAATAACGACTTGAATATCGGCTTCTTCGTCGTACCGCTTTGCGGTCGCCGTAGCCAGCGCCAACTCAATCGCCTCAAAGATGATGTCCTCGGACACCCCCTTTTCATTCGAGACTGCCTCAGCCACCATCAAGATTTCTTTACTCATCTCTTCGCTCTCTACTTATTGTCGAGGCCAGTTCATGACCAGCCTGTCGTCACAGTATTACCGCCCTAATGTTTACCCTGACCAAGCTCTAGCCGGGGAAAAGCCCTGGCTCGATCAATCGATCGCCGGGGCAACTCAAACTCATCATCGTCAATCTGTAGGGTGATTGACTCGTCATTCATCGCGACCAAAAACCCTTTAAAACGCCGCCTACCTGCCACCGGCAGCCTAAGCCGAATATCCAGCACTTCGCCCTCATAAGCGGCGTAATGTTCAGGACGAAACAGCAATCGGTCTACACCGGGAGACGATACCTCTAGGGTATATTCTCCGTTAATCGGGTTCTCAACGTCGAGCACCCCACTCACCTGATGGCTCACTTGAGCACAATGATCAATGCTCACCCCGTCGTCGGCATCAATATAGATCCGCAATGTGGGGCGCTTTCCTGGAGAAACCAACTCGATTCCCCACAACTCAAAGCCCATCGATTCTATCGTCGGCTGCAAGAGCTGCATTAAATTCGCTTCCCTCCCCGACATCGTTTTTCCTCCACACCGCCTCAACAAGCGGCCACAAAAAAGCCCCAAAAGGGGCTTTCGATGTGACGGCCAGCAAACACCTGTCTGCCGTCAAATTGGTAGCGGGGGCCGGATTTGAACCGACGACCTTCGGGTTATGAGCCCGACGAGCTACCAGGCTGCTCCACCCCGCATCAATACTCTTCGTGACCGCCCCCTTTTCGGCATCTACTAGTTCACAACTAGGTCGACGCAGGCGTCACAGTGGTCATAGACCACAAACTGAGGTCGCGGAGTATAGGAATCGTGGGCACCGGCGTCAACTGGAACATTTACCGTCTCGGTCTTGATCACCCATCATTCTTGACGATGAGAACACAGCGGCACGGGCAACCGCAGAAACTTCCCCTGTATGCTCCCGCCTGACCAATCGATCCCTACGCACAGCACAATTTTCCAAAGACAGTGCCAAAGAAGCTGCCACACAATGTGACCATCACGGTCGCGCTGACTCTCTGCTAGCCGAAGCCTGTCTGCGGAGCGTAAAAGGCCGACGGTAGGGCAATTCAGGTCCCTATGATGGCTGTCTCGGTATAGACTTTAAAAACCAAAAAGGCTTCCCGTGGGAAGCCTTTTGATAATTGGTGCGGAAGGCGGGACTTGAACCCGCACAGCCAAAGGCCACTACCCCCTCAAGATAGCGTGTCTACCAATTCCACCACTCCCGCAAATTGTGTTCATCACTCGCCTTCAACGGCGGGTGCGTCGTTCAGAGGAAGATCCCCCTGAGAATCCATCACCGGCATATCACTCACCGGCATATCCGTATCGGCAGCTTGCGTCATCGGAATCTCGAACCCCAAATCCTCTTCGCTCGCCGTCCGGTTATCGGCAATCACAGCCAATCCAAAACTACTCGCGAAAAAAATCGCCGATAACCAAGCGGTCATTCGGGTTAGCGCATTACCGCTTCCGCCACTGCCAAATAAGGTCTGAGACCCGCCCGCACCAAATGAGGCGCCAATATCGGCCCCTTTGCCGCGTTGCAGCAAAATCAATGCAATCAGTGCGAGAGCAACCAACAGATGAACTATGAGCGTTATTTGTTCCATGAATCGACCTTTTCGAGGCAGAACTCTAGGGCGCGAGATGATACTGGGCGCGGCCCCCCCTCGCAACCCCGCTAAACGGACTGCCGAATGACCTCAGCAAGACCCTCGGCCAGTTGCAGGTTTTCCGCTGCATCCCTGCCCTCGATCATCACTCGGATCACCGGTTCAGTCCCTGAAGGCCTGAGCACCAGACGCCCTCTGTCTGCCAGCAAAGCCTCCACTCGCTCGCTTTCAGCGAGCGCGGGGGCGCATTGTGTGAGCTCGAAGCCGGCAGCTATCGGCACGTTGATCATGGTCTGTGGGAGTTTGCGCATGCCACTTTTTAAACTCAGCAAGGACTCTCCAGAGCCGATCATCGCTGCTAACACCTGCAAGGCAGCAATAATGCCATCGCCAGTAGTCGCTACATCTCCGCAAATAATATGGCCGGAGGCCTCTCCACCCAGTAACCAGCCCTTTTGCGACATCGCTGCCAAGACATGACGATCGCCCACGCTCGCTCTCACTAACGAAATCCCGTGCTCCGCTAATCCTTGCTCCATGCCTAAATTGGTCATCTGTGTGCCGACAACCCCTTCGACAATCCCGCCACGACGCACGCGATCCATGGCGATAATAAACAGCAATTCGTCGCCATCGACGACGCTACCGTCTGCAGCAACACACTGCACACGATCACCGTCACCATCAAACGCAATGCCCGCATCGGCCTGCTCACTCAACACTTTTTCCTGCAGGGCAGCCGGTGAGGTCGACCCTACCCCTTCGTTGATGTTGAAGCCATCGGGCTCGGCGCCCACTTCAACGACCAAGGCACCTAACTCAGCAAACACTTGGGGCGCTACTTGGTAGGTCGCGCCATGTGCACAATCAACTACCAACTTCAGCCCACGTAAACTCAACGCCGCTGGAAAGGTATTTTTACAAAATTCGACGTAGCGACCCGGCGCATCCGACAATCGCGTCGCTTTACCCAATTCGGCAGAGGGGACGGTCTCCATGGGCTGCCCTAACTGAGCCTCGATCTGCAATTCCACCTCATCCGATAGCTTACCGCCATCGGCATTAAAGAACTTGATGCCATTGTCGCTAAACGGGTTGTGTGACGCGCTGATCACAATACCTGCCGAGGCTTTCTGGCTGCGGGTTAGCATTGCCACTGCCGGCGTCGGCATCGGCCCCAGCAAGGTGACACGGGCCCCAGCTGCTACCAGACCTGCCTCCAGAGCAGACTCAAACATGTAACCCGATACACGAGTGTCTTTACCAATTAAGACATGGGTCCCGCTGTCGGTTTCGGCAAACACCTTGCCTGCAGCCCAGCCCAGCTTGAGCATAAAGTCAGCCGTAATGGGGTATTGACCTACCGCGCCGCGAATACCGTCGG
>CAJWWJ010000101.1 GCA_913048575.1 uncultured Halieaceae bacterium | reverse complement strand
CTGCTCAAGCAAATAAAGACGGTCAGCACCCCAATACCACTCGCCACCGTAATAAAACATCGCGCCTGAGTAATGCTTCATTTCATGCCGCACCTGATTGCCAGCATCCACCGCCGCGTCAGCATGCCCTGCAGCTGCACAACCGGATGTCTCGGCGAGATGATCCAGTCGAGCACCATCCCCCGACCAAAGGGCGTCACCCACTTTTGCCGCTATTTCAGGAAACGCTTCGGCTGATTGTGCCGCCAGAATACGAGTCGCCAATGACACATGATGCGCATTTGGCTCTTGTGGATGATCGGGAAAGACGAGCCCATAACCGGGTGCCACCAAATGAGATTCGTAACGAGACAGACGCGCCAACAGGTCTGGTTCCGGCACATTTTTTCCCTGATCAGCGCACACCAGATGACAACGTAACTCGATGTCGTAACGTGCCAGCAATGGCATCAATAGCTGAGCTGTTAAATGACTATAACCATCGTCCACTTGATGAAAATAGTGGACTTCATGTGGTGCACCCACTTTTAACCGTGTCCGTTCAGCCTTGGCATGGCGGGCCTGCACTGAGCTCGTTTGAGACAGGCGCGTCATTACTTTTGAGGTGACCCAACGCTCGAAACGGCTGGGGGCCATGGTCGCCGCGCCACCTTGGTCTTCGAATTTTTTTGCCATGATAAATGCCTTTACTCAGCGGTTTGCCAGCAAGTCCGTCACCAACCCTCTAATGATTTCATGACAGCTTTTTTGCGATAGCCGCTGATGCTCTCGCAAGCGATGCCACATCTCAAAGGATGCTACCGCATGCACCGCTTCGCGCTGTGTCCTCAGTGAGGTAGCGACCTCGGGTAACCACAGTTCGAGCTCGTTACGCAGCCTTTTTTGATGATAAGCATAACGCGCTTGCAGTGCAGGAAAGCGCCACGCCAACGCCTGGGTACAAAGAATCAGGTCAGACAGTTGCTCAAAGGCATTACCGTACAGCTCAACAGCATGACTGATGCGCTGGGATAATGTGCCAGATCGATCACTGACCGCAAACAATGTCTCGTAGGACGCTCCAAGCATTTCGTCTGCTGACAGAAATAGGGCGTCCATGTCGGCGAAATGGCGAAAAAACGAACGGATACTCACGCCGGCGCGATCAGCAATCTGCTGCGCAGTAGGCACCTGCTTTTCCTCACTGATCAGCGTCAGCGCCGCCTCAACAATCGCGACTTGACTGCGCTCACTGCGCTGACGCCGGCCATCAGAGGTTGGGGCAATTTTAAGAGTCATTGTTCCACCTAGCTAGGCCCTCAGATTTTTATGTCACTTATTATGCCATGATATTTTCGCGGGCCACTAGGGTTTTGCTTCACCATCAGTAGGGCAAGGCGCGTCACCTTGCATCGTTGTCGCGCGCCTGAATCGTCGCTAGATTCAATTGATGTTGATGCCGATCTAAGCGATAAAAAGCCAGCGCGGCCAGCATAATGCTCCACAAAAGCCACTGGGAGATAACCAGCCACCCACCGAGTTGCGTCAACGATGCCGCGGGAACTTGCTCTGGGGCAACACCACGAGGCAGTGCTACCACCTGTAAAATAATGCCCGCCATGAATGCCCCGATACCTTGATTGGTTTTGCGGATAAAAGTGAGTGCTGAGAAAAACACCCCCTCGTTACGGCGGCCCGTCCTGACTTCACTGCGCTCAACAAGATCGGCCAACATTGAATACAAGATAGCCTGCATAGCAATAATCAGGCCTAAATCAATCGTGTTCACCACCGCTAAGATGGGAAATAACAGCGGATCACCATTGTCGGGCATCCAGCCGATTAACCGGAATAAAACGGGTAGGGGCTGCACTGTAAATGCCAACAACCCGAGACGTATCGCGGCCCCTTTTTTGCCCCAACGCTTTGATGCCCGGGGTGCGATCATCAACCCGATCAGTGCAGACAGGACCACCAAGGCGGTCCAGTAGTAAATCTGCTCTGAGGAGAACGCCCAAAAGTAGGTCAACATCAAAAAGGTTAATGCCGCTGTTAGGCCCGTCGCCACGGCGCTGGCCATTGACGAGATAAAAAGGGCAAAAAAACTCTTGTCTCGCAGGGTCTCCAACACTTCACTCAGTACAGAGACGAGCCCCTGCTGGTTGCGAGACGCGGGCGCAGCGAGCGTTTCAATCCGATGATGGGTGCCGAGTGCCGACACCAATATGGCAACCAACATAACGACGGCCGATATTTGACCGTAGGTTTGATATCCGTCGCGGTTGAGTATGCCAACGGGGTACGCCTCCGTCGGCACTAACAGGAATCCATACGTGAAGACCGCCATACCCGCGCCGCCAGCCCAGCCAAAAAAGGAGCGCCACGCCTGTATCGAGGTCCGCTCATCGTAGTCTGCGGTGAGTTCCGGCATTAGGGCAGAACTGGGCGTTTCATAGAAAGTGATCAACGTGCGGATCAAAATTGCCATGATGACGAGATAGGCAAACAAGGCACCATCACTCCATTCGGGAGGCTGCCACAACAGGGAATAACACAGTGCGACGGGAATGGCCGCCGCATACATGAAAGGATGCCTGCGACCCCAGCGAGAGCGGGTGTTGTCTGACCAATAGCCCACAACAGGATCGCTGAATGCGTCAAAAATCAGCGCCACTAATAATGCCGTTCCGGCCAGTGCAGGCTCCAATCCGACGACAGTCCCGTAAAACAACAGCAGCAAATAGGCGAACCCGTTATCTTTGATGCCATAAGCCACCGCACCAAAGCCGTAGGTGCAATTGACCGCCCAGCCGACCGGCTTGCTGCTATTTACTGGCGTTGAGGAGGGCAAGTTAGCTCTCTCGCTGTAAGACTGTCGATGATAGGCGTCTTCCTGATGGGGAGTGACCCCGGCGATAATCGGCACTACACTGCAACACAATGTGGCAGGCGCCTCAAGCCATTGCCAACGAAGCCCAAACCCAGACCCAACAGAGCTCCCCTCAAAATTTATTGATTACGACTCTAGCCGCTAGGCACCGCATTTGGTATAAACGCTGAACAATAAGTCAAACTGCGCGAGGAACAGACCGAGCGGCAGATATCGTTGGCATCGGTGTAAGGTGGTATGGCTCCTGAATTAATAGTCTTGATTGTATCGGCTGCATCCATTGCGTTTCTGCACACCTTATTGGGGCCTGATCACTACCTCCCCTTTATTGCAATGGCCCGCGCACGCGGATGGTCTTTGTCTAAAACCTTGCGGGTTGTTCTGCTCTGCGGCTCGGGACACCTTGTGGGTTCGGTGGTACTGGGTGCCATTGGGATTGGTGTCGGACTTGAGCTCACTCGTCTCGAATGGGTCGAAACACTCCGTGGGGATATTGCAGCCTGGAGCTTATGCGGTGTGGGAGCGCTGTACCTTGTTTGGGGGCTGCGGCATGCGTATCGGCAACGCCCAGAACACCGGTCCGGGTGGCATTCTCACGGCGACGTGAGTCATTACCATGCGCATCTTCACGCTCACAAAGCCCGTAGCCACAATATCGAAGCGCCGCCGTCAGGCTCACTGACGCCATGGGCTATCTTCATTATTTTCGTCCTCGGACCCTGCGAACCACTGATCCCACTGCTGATGTTTCCAGCCGCCACACAAAGCGTTGCCGGCATCTTTTGGGTGACCGGTGTCTTTGCCATCGTGACTGTGCTCACCATGCTAAGTGCAGTCGCCATCGGACAACTGGGACTCGAGAAATTACGCGTGCCGGCACTCGCGCGCTTCGGCCACTCTACCGCCGGCGCCACCATGCTAGGGTGCGGTATCGCGATTGGATGGATGGGATTATAAGGATGAGCGACTACCAAACCATTGACGCCGTTTGCAATATTTGGACACCCGAGGCGCTGTCGCACCGCCCCGGCTGGACTGATGAGTTCTTTGTCGGGAAGGTGAAGGGCAAGCATGACTCTGCGGGCATCACGCTGGAAGCGATGATCGAAGGGATGGATGAAGCAGGTATCGACATCGCTTTTCTCGTCGCAGCCAAAGCGGGTCGCGTGGGTCTGCCGGGCTGCTATCACATGCCACTTGAAGTGGTATCACGCGCCGTAGAACAGTATCCCGACCGTTTTAGGGGCATGCTCGGACTCGACCCTTATATGGGTATGAACGGCGTTCGACAGTTAGAAACCGCGGTCAAGGAGTTTGGCTTTGTGGGCGCACATTTATATCCGCACTGGTTCGAATTGCCGCCGAATAACGCCAAGTACTACCCCTTCTACGCCAAATGTATCGAGCTTGGTATCCCTGTCCAAATGCAGGTAGGCCAATCACTGATCTACGCGAAAGAACACCCTTGCCGCTCGGTCGGACGCCCTATTTACTTGGACGACATTGCCTGTGACCTCCCGGAGCTCAAGTTACTGGGCACCCACGTGGGCATACCTTGGCATGACGAAATGATCGCCATGGCCTGGAAGCACGACAATGTCTTTATTGTGACCGACGCGCACAGTCCCAAATACTGGCCGGATTCAGTCAAACATTTCATCAACTCATACGGCCAAAATAAGGTGATCTTTGGCACTGATTTTCCCGTGCTGCGCTTCAAGCGTACCGTCGATGAAGTGAATGCATTTGAGCTCAAACCTGAGGTACGTCGCAAGTTCATGCGCGATAACGCAATACGGGTCTATGGACTGGAGGGTTTGTCATAAGCACACCATTGGAAGGCATTCGCGTCGTCGAGATGACCTCGGTCGTCCTTGGACCCTATGCCTGTCAAATGCTGGGGGATCTTGGCGCCGATATCGTCAAAATTGAACCCTTAGCCGGCGATACAAACCGTAATTTAGGGCCGCATTTTAGCGACCCTAAAATGTCAGCCTTGTTCCTCACGTGCAATCGTAATAAGCGGTCTGTCGCACTCGACCTAAAAAGCACCGCCGGACGGGAGGCAGCGCTCAAACTCATCGCCACTGCCGATGTCGTCGTCCATAACTTCAGACCTCAAGCCATGGAGCGTTTAGGGCTTGATTACGAAAAAGTGAAAGCAGTGAATCCCTCTGTGGTGTATTGCGCCACCTACGGCTATAGCAAAAAAGGGCCCTATGGCGATAAAGGGGCACTGGATGATTCGATTCAAGCCGCTAGTGGGATTGCAGTATTACAAAGCATGGTCGAGGGAGAGCCTCGCTACTTACCGACGATTATCGCTGATAAAACGACCGGACTAGTGGTTGTGCAAAGCGTTTTAGCCGCACTCTTTCATCGGGAACGCACCGGAGAAGGACAAGCCATTGAAGTTCCCATGTTTGAAAGCATGGTGTCATTTGTCATGACCGAGCACCTGTGGGGCCAAAGCTTTGTGCCGCCACTTGATAAAGCCGGGTATGTCCGGCTCATGGCATCTCACCGTCGGCCTTATAAAACGGCCGACGGCCTTTATCTTGCGGTTTTACCCTACTGGGACAACCACTGGGGTACTTTTTGCGCAGTGGCGGGGAAGCCGGAACTGGCCGAGGATCCGCGCTTTCAAACTATGGCGCTGCGGCTGGCTAACATTAATGAATCCTACCGTGAAACCGGCGCCATTATCGCGAGTAAAACCCGTCAAGAGTGGGTCGATTTGCTCGGTGATACTAACGTGCCAATGATGGTAGTGAATTCATTAGATGAGTTAATCGATGACCCACAGCTAGTGGAGAGCGGCTTCTGGCAAGAGCATGACCACCCGACCGAGGGTCGGCTTAGATTCTCGAGTCCACCAATGAATTTTGAAAAGACGCCTGCCAGCATTCGCCGCTTGCCACCTGGCCTGGGCGAGCACACTCGCGAGCTGCTGCGTGAAGTGGGTTACGACGACGAATTTTTGGCATCCCTCCATGACGAGGGTGCCATTCAGATTGCAAAGGAGAACAATTCATGACATTTAAAAATCTTTACATAGAACATGAGCGTAGCAGTGAAGCCGAGGACTGGGTGAAGGAGGAAATAGCGGAGCAAGAGGCGCGGTTTGCTGAAATTGAGGCCTCCATGGAGGCGCTCGCGCCGACACGAGAGAAGTGGTACCAAGAATTTTTTGATCGCATTAAAACGAATGGCTTCAATCTAGATGGCGACGACAAAATGCCGATTCCTGATGCTGATTTGCCAATCAAAACGGCAGATCGAAAAGACCAGGTGGTCTGGAAGTACGGCGTCGATAGTGACGATACCCCACGCAACGGACAGGAGGCTTAATCATGGCACGACCACATATTGAACCCTTCTGTGATCGAGATACGCACTTTAAACCCATGCGATTGCTCGGCTTTGGAACGGGCATGCACTACAAAATGCTGAGTATGGATGTCGATACAGGTGCCTGCTCTATGACAGTTCAATTCGACGGTGGCTACAAGCGATCGCCCGGATTTTCTTGGTCAGAGTACGAGCTCATCGTGATCGAAGGGGAACTCAAGGTCGGTGACCGGGTCTGTCGCAAGGGACATTATTTCTATGTGCCTGCCGGTTACGCGATGCCCGAGATCAGCTCTGATCAAGGCTGTCTTCTGCTCTACATGTACAACACCGGCGAGCCGAGTCATGAAGAGGCTACGACGCATCATGCATCGACACAAACACAGCTCTATCATGATGTAGACAGTTATATGGATCTGTCTTGGGCAATGGGCAATGTTGCAAAACCCAGTGTGGCAACCGGCTGCATGATCAAATTACTCAATTACAACCCCAACTCCTTCGCAATGACTTTCCTCTACTGCATGACGCCGAATTTTTATCAGGACAATATCTCGTATCACGACTGTGCCGAGGAGTCCTATCACCTTTGGGGTACGTCTTGGATGATGCAGTTTGGAGATGTACCGACAGGTGGGTATTTCTGGCGCCCGGCCTATATCAACCATGGTGCCTTTGCATCAGAGTATGGCTGTATTGCGCTGGGACGGGTCGATTCAAAATTATTCAATCACTTCCACTATAACCCTTGGTCGACCCCCGTCGAAAATGCGGACCGTTCCGAGGCGCGACTGCTCGCCAGAGATCCACTGCTTTATCATTGGGCCTTTAGTCAAGATCATAACCATCCACACAGTCCCAAAGACTTCGAATTAACGATGCCAAGGCGGGCTAACGAGGAAGGGCACGACACCGAACACAAGAGCGATGGTCATCGACACGATCATTGGCATGGACATCATCACCATGATGAGGAAAGCCCTCACACCCATGACCATTCACATGACCATTCACATGATCATGACCACCAACATTAAGCCAGGGTCGTAGGTAGCGCCAGAACGATTAGAAGTGGCAAACAAAAACAGCGGCATTAAGCCGCTGTTTTTGTAACACAATTGTTCAATCCATTGAGGGTCAGTTCATACGGACAATCAGCTCGCGGTACCCTCCAGATAACACCGGCCACATAGCGCCTCGTAGCGCACGTTATCGCCGTCGATCACCACTTGCTCTCCTTCACGAACGATACCGGCATCGCCAAGTCGCGCGTTGAAGATGGCTTTTTTTCCGCAGCGACAAATGGTCTTCATTTCCTGCAGTGAATGAGCGACCTCCATTAAGCGCCGACT
>CAJWWJ010000100.1 GCA_913048575.1 uncultured Halieaceae bacterium | reverse complement strand
TCGTCCGTTCTGATCCATAAACCAATTTGAAACAAGCTTATTCAACCTTGAGGGCTTCAAGCTTGTGCAAGCAGAAAAATCAAAGAGCATTTGAGTTTGAAAACGGCGGGGTGTTTCATCAAGGGAACCTTCGCCTGCTGATCACGAGGGTGTAGGAATTTGCCGTAAAAGTTGACGGGGCTGGCAACCTAAGCTCTCTGTTTCAAGGTTGTGTCTCTGCTGTCCTGATCCTCGTCCGTTAGCGGCAGTATGTTTAATAATTCAATAGCGAGTCGTACCCGCTGGCATCCCACAGCGCGAGTCAAAGTTTTTGGATCAAAATGTTCCAACTTCAAAACATTGATAAAGCCTTCAGAGACCGAGATGAGGTGATACATGTCGCGCGGAACCTATCTTGGAAGCTGGCTCCTGGAGCTAAAACCGCACTAATGGGAGAGAGTGGCGCGGGAAAAACCACCATCATGAACATCATTGCTGGGCTCGATTCGGTGGACAAAGGATCGGTGACCGTAAATGGGATAAATCTCTCATCAGTTAGTGACCGAGAGCTCACCGATTATCGGAGAATCCATTTAGGCCTAATCTTCCAAAAGTTTCATCTCGTACCGACACTTGATGTCTGGGATAACGCAGCATTGCAGGCCCGACTGGCAGGTCGTTTCGATATCGAGGCAGCAGAGTCCCTGCTTAAAAAGTTGGAAATACACCATCTTATCAACCGCTACCCATCCCAGCTGTCTGGTGGCCAACAGCAGCGTGTAGCTATCGCTAGGGCATTGATGCATCGACCAAAGTTAGTATTAGCCGACGAGCCCACTGGCAATCTGGATGAGGCAACCAGTGACAAAGTGGTTGAACTACTAGTCGACACAGCATCATCAGTTGGAGCATCGCTAGTTGTCGTCACGCACAGCCATAAAGTCGCCAGTCACTTGAGTGAGTGTTGGCACCTTGCGTCGGGCACGCTGACACCGTCTGCATGACGCGCGTCACCATTATCGCGCTAGCGACCACGTTCTCTTTTTATCGCGGCAACAAGCCTCAAGGTTTATTTGTCTTACTGGGACTCGTTCTTGGCTGCGGGCTCTACACTGCAGTAGCGCAGATCAATACCAGCGCGAGGGCTAGTTACGCTGAGGCAGATAAAATTCTGGGGGCTTCATCGCAACTGCGGATCTCGGACAGACAGCAGAGGGGTGTGTCAGTAGATGACTACATAAAATTACGACGTTCGGGCTTCTCAAATGTATACCCAGTCATAGAGGCACGATTACCCACCACGAAGGGTCCATTGATCTCGGTCATCGCAACCGATCTGCTCGCACTTCCTATTACCTCAGCAACACAGGAAACTGACGTAGAGAATCCCTTCGGCGGTGGCGGCTGGAGTCGATTGACCCAGCCGCCCTATGAAATGTGGGTCCCGGCTCAAACCGCAAAAAAAATTGGGGTGCGGGATGGAGATCGCATTGAATTACGGGACGGAACGCGGCTACCGCCCGCATCAATTAGATCGCAGGCACAACAGAATGATCGAGTCTTCATGGATATCGGTGCGGCTCTCGATGTGCTGGGCAAGGATCGACTCTCATACATCGCCGTAGGCGCATTGGACGACCACCAACAGACCGTATTCGACGAGGATTTCAGTGATAGGCTTGCTCTATCCCGCAACACCGACGCCCTCGATTTATCACAACTGACACAGAGTCTACATACGAATTTGACAGCTTTGGGTCTGTTGTCTTTCGTAGTGGGCGTTTTCATCATTTTCAATGCTGTGCACTTCTCCCTGCATGCTAGAACACACTTATTTAGGGTGCTAGGCGAATTGGGTGTCCCTGCCGAAGCAGTGATTTTGGCAATTGTGATCGAAACTCTGATTTGGTCGTTAGTGGGGGCGGTTCTCGGGACACTGCTCGCACAACCCATCAGTGCCGCACTTATGCCTGCAGTGGCATCCACTATGCAGAACATTTACGGCGCATCTGTCTCGAGTGTGCCAATTTTTAACGGGGAGCTTTTTGAACAGGCCTTGGCTCTAGCAACAATAGGCCTGGCCCTGGCTTTAATGTTGCCCCTAATGCTGATCGTTGCTAAGCCTGCCTCTCGCGTTACGACAGAGCCAAATGATCCCGCTAGACGCAGCTCGGGCCTACTGGCGGCTGCGGGGGTAATTATGCTGCTCGCAGTCTACGCCAGTTACCCCCACGTCTCCTCACCTCTTCAAGGTTTTGGTTTACTAGGCCTGATTTTATTTGCTGGAATAGCGCTTCTGCCCGCCGCAGTAATCAGCGCTGCGTCATTTGGCAAGGCGGCTATTGGCGATGCATGGCTGGGTCGTTGGGCATTTGCAGACATAATATCCCAGCTACCTCATCTGCGACTCGCTCTGATGGCATTGCTGTTGACGCTGATTGCCAATATTGGCGTCACCACGCTTGTCGGCAGTTTCCGTTTTGCCCTCACAGATTGGCTGGAAACACGACTATCCGCGGACTATTACGTCTCTGCAAACGCGCTTTCATCAACCGATCTAATTGGGCAATCGTGGCTCAGTGCAGCACATCAGCGAAAAGTGGCTAAGGCCCGTTTTGCCGGGCGGGAAGTCGAGGTGCTCGGTATGGACGTTACTGCACCAGATTTCCAGCAAAGCAGCGTGATAGCCGCTGAGCCTGATGCCTTTGCGCGGTGGATAAATAGCGGCAACACTGACACACCGATATTTGCTAACGAGCAAATCCGCTATCTTGCGGGCGTTAAGGTGGGTGATTCGATCAAGTTAATGACTGACATTGGCCCCCATTCTTTTCGCGTGATCGGTTTTTTCCATGACTACGGCAACACCAAATATGCCGTTTACCTACCTAAGAAACGTTTCGATATCTTCTACCCTAGGGCGGAGGTTCAGGGCTGGAGCATATGGACCACCCAAGAAAACCGAATGAAGACTGAACTGGCTTTAAATAAGCTGGGTGTTGAGCCAGCAGCGCTCATCTCTCAAAACGATGTGCTGATCTTATCTATGAGTATCTTCGACCGCACCTTCGCAATCACGCGGGCACTTAATGCGTTAACGCTTTTAGTCGCAGGTGTAGCAATTTTTGCTTCACTACTGTCGGTGTATCAGCTGCGCAGGCCTGAGTATGCTCTGTGGCGAGCACTGGGAATGCATTGGATTGAGTTTTTCTGGGTGGCAGGCTTTCCCATTCTTCTGATGAGTGCGGTTGTGATGGTGGTTTCTTTGCCTATGGGCGTGATCCTATCGTGGTTGCTAATTCATAAAATCAATGTCATTTCATTTGGATGGACTATGCCCGTTGTGTTGGATGCAGGCTCCATCGCGTTCTTGTTTGGCGTAATAATTTTGCTCGTATCTACCGCCTTTTTACTTGCTTCCCTAGGGCAAAGATCGTCCGTAAATCGCGCTTTGAAGCAATTAGCAGGAGAATGACGATGACCAATCTAACTTTCCTGTTGCGAGCACTTATAACGCTCAGTGCGATTCCACCCGCAGAAGCGCAAGACCCTTATCAGTTACTGCGACAGCCCAGCGATGGATTCGCTTCAGTAATGCCTGGCCGTGTATTTACGTTTCCCAATGATCATTATCCACATGAAAAATTTAAGATCGAATGGTGGTATCTAACCGCCAATCTTTCAGACTCCGAGGGTAACGACTTTGGGGTGCACTGGACTTTATTCAGACAGGCCATGAACGCGGGAATAAACCAAAGAGGCTGGCAATCTAATCAAACTTGGATGGCCCACGCAGCAGTTTCTACTCCCGACTCTTTCAGTTTTTCACAACGATTTGCACGAGGTGGTATCGGTCAGTCGGGCGTTGAGCGCTCAGATACCGGTAGCTTTGAAGCCTGGATGGATGACTGGTTGTGGCGCTCCCAATCAGACGGACCTTTCCCGGCATTGCTCACGGCGGGCACTGAGAACCACCGATTTCAGTTGGCACTTTCCGCCAGCGATAAGTGGGTGCTTCAGGGAAAAGAAGGATATAGTCAGAAGAGCAACTTGGGCCAAGCAAGCTACTATTACAGCCAGCCTTTCGTCGAAATTAGTGGGACGATCTGGGTCGACGGTTCACCGTTGGAAGTAGAGGGCGACGGCTGGCTGGATCGAGAATGGAGCTCTCAACCTCTGTCGGGCAACCAAGCAGGTTGGGATTGGATTTCACTCCACCTCAGTGATGGCACCGCACTGATGGTTTATCAACTGCGTCACGATTCAGGAGAGCACTACATCAGCGGCAGTTTGGCGCGGCAATCGGGTCAAACGACTTTCCTTGAGCCAAGCGATGTAACACTCACGCCAGTTAGCGAGACAACGGTGGCCTTTCCAGACGGTTCACGGACACTGCCACTTGAGTGGGAGGTGAGCGTTCCCAGCTTGAACATAGAGGTCAGCGTTGCCGCGGTAAGAGCCGACAATTGGCTGGGGACTGCTTTTCCTTACTGGGAGGGCCCTGTCACAGTAGAAGGCAGCCACCAGGGATCAGGCTATTTAGAGCTTACGGGCTACTAGTGCCGCTGAAGAGACTAGGCGTGCTTGAGGCCCACTAATGAGGGTTATGGGCGTTCTGAGACTTTGCCTATAAGTAATCGAACCTGATGTTGGTGGAGCTAGACGGGATCGAACCGTCGACCTCAACACTGCCAGTGTTGCGCTCTCCCAGCTGAGCTATAGCCCCACATCAGGTCCCGACTAGCGTCGAGGGGCGCAACAGTACGGATACCGCCGAATCGTGTCAAGCGAGCCCACGACTCTCCCGTTTCTACCTTGCGACAGCACAGATCATGGGACACCAAATTGACTTTCACACTTGCGCACTGCAGTCACTGGTAGCCGCCACAGTGCATCTAAGCTTAAGCGGGCGTCACTAACGCCCTATTGGTAGTAAGATGGCGTGGCCACTTGCCAATACCTCTCAGAGACCATCAAAATGCTCGCTAAAGCCGCCCTTCTGTTTGCCAGAGCCGTCCTTATCATACCCGGCACCCTGTTTATGGTTTACGGCGCCATGTGCTGGTACAACCCTGAATTGCCTGCCGAGAACGCAGGTCTGTGGGTGGCGCATCATAATGGGCTAGCAGAACTCGCGGCGATGTATGGTGGACTACAATGGTGTCTGGGATCCATCATCTTACTGTCGGGCATCCTCAAAGGTTACCTGCGCCCCGGACTATGGCTATCAATGATGGTTCTCGGCGGACTGGCTGCAGCGCGCGGCAGCGTCGCCTTCGGTAACTTTGATCTGACAATTCAGACCGTCCAAGGCGCCGCTGACGTGGCGATGAGCTCCGACTTCACGAGTTATACATGGTACGCCCTGCTCTTCGAAGCAACCTTCGCCGTGCTCGCAGGACTCTGTTTGCTCAATAGAGAAAATCAGAACTAAGTGCTAAGCGATCAGCGATTCAGATCCGCATAAGCCTTCTCGAGCCGCTTGGTGGCTTTCTTCGAGACACCACCACAGGCCTCAATGGCGGCTCTCAAGCGGGCCCGGGTCATGTCCGGGCCCAGGATTGCCATCGAATCGGGTATTGAATAGGCCACCTTCTCTCCCGACAGCGCCACAAACAGGGGCGCGAAGAGCGCCTTGGGCTTAAGGTCCATGGCCTCGGCTAAATCTTTGAGCGCAGCAAACAAAGCGTCGCGGCTCCACTCCTGCTGGGCTTCTAAGCGCCACAACACAAACTGCATTTGCATCACGGTGCTCTCGCGGGCCTCGCCCTCCTCGCCAAACGCATCGACATCCAATGCCACATCGCCAGACACAAGATAGGCCGCCTGAGGAATCAAGTCGGAGAGCACCTCAATCCGGCCCTGCGCATGGGGCAAGATCTTATCCAGCATCTCCCGGTTCAGCGCCCAGTCTCGTAGTCGTCTCACCAACTCGTCAGCGCTGAGTGATTCGCGTATCCAGAGCCCGTTCAGCCACTTCAGCTTCTCAACATCGAATACCGGGCCGCCCAGCGAGACTCGGCTAATATCAAACACAGCTTGCATCTCAACCAACGTGAACTTTTCTTCCTCGTTGGGCATCGACCAGCCCATGCGGCCCAAATAATTGACGACCGCTTCGGGCAGATAGCCCATGCGCTGGTAGTAGAGGATGCTGGTGGGGTTTTTGCGCTTACTCAGCTTTGATTTATCGGGATTACGCAGGAGCGGCAAATGACACAGCACCGGCATGTCCCAACCGAAGTACTCGTATAGGAGCTGATGCTTGGGCGCCGAGTTGATCCACTCTTCACCACGAATCACGTGGGTGATCTCCATCAGATGGTCATCCACCACGTTGGCGAGGTGGTAGGTGGGCAGACCGTCTGACTTCAGCAGGATCTGCGCATCCACCATGCCCCAATCGAGCTCGATGGTGCCACGCAACATATCCTCGATGGCGCAGACGCCCTCTTCCTCGGGCACCATCATGCGAATCACATAGGCATCGCCCGCTTCCTTGCGCGCCGCCTGCTCATCTTCAGGCAACCGCAGATCGGAGGGCTTCAAAGCAGTTGACTCGCCCGCCTCACGGCGCGCCTCCCGCAGCACGTCGAGCTCTTCGGACGTGCGGTAGCACACAAAGGCGTGGCCTTTTTCGACTAAGTCCCAGGCATAGCCACTGTAAATATCGGCGCGCTCACTCTGCCGATAGGGGCCCATCGGGCCGCCCACATCGGGCCCTTCGTCCCAGTCGAGACCCAGCCAGCGTAATGACTCGAAAATCTTGGCCTCGGCCTCGGGCGTGCTGCGCGCCTGATCCGTGTCCTCAATGCGCAGCACAAACTGTCCACCATGGGCGTGGGCAAAGCACCGGTTGAATAGCGCCATGTAGGCAGTGCCTACATGAGGATCACCGGTGGGCGAGGGAGCGACGCGAGTTCTGACTTTCATGGGCGTATTCGGGCGGTCACGGCTAAGTATTGTGAGTCGGCGGGTTGCGACTCTCCAGCGGAGAGTTTACCAAAGGCCCGCCCTCTCATCGGCATGGATGGCGCGCAATATTCGCACTCTCATCCGCCCCCAAACTCCGGTAGCATAGAAGCATTCTGTGGGCAGGAACTCAGTTTTGAAACACCCCCAATCAGGCGCGGCCAGGACGCTACGCCACGCGTTGGTGTCGCGGCAATTCAACACCTCTCATTTATTCCACTCTGGCTTCTCAGCTTTATGCTGCGTACTGCTGCTCTTTTTGTCTGGCTGCGGCGGCGGCGAGAGCAATGTGGTGACCGGCAACCGTGACGGCGTGCTGCACTACGGCAACGGTACCGAGCCCCAGGGCCTCGACCCCCACGTGGTCACCGGCGTTCCCGAGAACCACATCATTCGCGCGTTATTCGAAGGCCTCGCGGTCAAGAACCCGATGACGCTGGAGCCCGAGCCGGGGGTTGCCGAGCGCTGGGAGTTCAGCGACGAAGGCCGTGTCATCACCTTTTATCTGAACCCTGAAGCCAAATGGTCCAATGGCGAGCAAGTGACGGCCAGTGATTATGTCTGGAGCTGGAACCGCGCGCTGCATCCGATGACGGGTAACGAGTACTCGTACATGCTCTTCCCGGTGGTGAACGCCGAGG
>CAJWWJ010000099.1 GCA_913048575.1 uncultured Halieaceae bacterium | reverse complement strand
CACCGCGATGGCCAATATGTCGGCGGTCACGAAGCGCTATGGCGCCTGCCATCAAGCGTTTATCATCGTGCCCTTGGTCGGCGCCTTCTTTATCGATATCGCCAACGTAGTGATTATCAAAGCGCTCCTAGGTTGGGTCGCCTGACTGCACCCGGCCCTCAAGATCACAGGGCGAATTGCTGGTGACAGACACTAAATGGCAGCGAGGTCTGGTTATCTTTTCGCTGATTTGTGCGGGGGAGGCAATTTTTACCCTCCCTTATCACGTCACACGATTTTTTCGCCCTACTTTTCTCGAAGTATTCAACCTCACCGCGACCGAACTCGGGGTCGCACAGAGTGCCTACGGTGTCATAGCCATGGTCGCCTATTTTTTTGGTGGGCCCCTGGCAGATCGTTTTGAACCCCGAAAGCTGCTGGCAGGCTCGTTATGGGCAACCGCATTAGGGGGACTTTACTTAGCAACCTTTCCTGATGTCACCGGCGTGATGTTGGTATGGGGTTTTTTTGGTCTGACGAATATTTTGCTGTTCTGGGCGGCGCTGATAAAGGTGACACGCAGCTGGGGCGGCAACGATCAACAAGGCCTCGCCTATGGCTTGCTCGATGGGGGTCGCGGCCTACTCGCCGCTGTCCTTGCCTCGCTGGGCGTGCTCGCCTTTGCCAGCGCCTTTCCATTGGGATACGACAGCGCGACCCTGACCGAGAAAGGCGCAATACTCAGGCAGGTGATCTACGGCTATACCGCCGCAACTGCGGCAGTGGGCGTGATGGTGTGGTTTACGCTGCGCGGCATTCCCGTCGAGACCGAAACAAAGCACGACAGCGGATGGGCAACCGCGCTGACCCAATTCCGCGCGGTGGTTAAGCTCAAAGTCGTCTGGCTCCAAGCCACGGTCTTGGTGTGTGCCTACTCAAGCTACAAAGCCTTCGACCAATATGCCTTGTTCGCCGTGCGCGGTCATGGGATTGATGAGATTGACGCGGCGCAAATTGTCACCGCGGGGGCTTGGACGCGGCCTATTGCAGCATTAGCACTGGGCTTACTCGGTGATCGCTTTGGGATTTCGCGCATGGCGCTGGTCTGCTTTGTGCTACTGATCATCAGTCATTCTCTGTTCGCTTTTACCGGGCAGGCACTGGGCAGCCTGTCGATGATTCTTTTGAATACTTTGGTCACGGGTGTCGCTATATTTGGCCTGCGAGGGCTGTACTTTGGTCTGCTCGAGGAAGGAAGAATACCCCTCGCTGTCACGGGGACTGCGGTGGGTTTGATCTCGGTGATTGGCTACACGCCCGACGTGTATGTGGCCGCGATCGCGGGGTACCTGATTGACCAAAATCCGGGGCTACTGGGTTTCCAACACCTGTTTGTACTGTTACTCGTCTTTTCTATTGTGGGTGCCTTGGCCGCCCTGGCCTTCACGCGACAGGCAAGGCCACCATCGGTGACATCAGCCCATTGAGGCGGCAAAAAAATAGGCCGTCGTCACAGCAGCAATCAAAATCATCAATTGCCGGATCCAGATCGGATTAACCCACTTGGCGGTTATCGCGGCGCCATAACCGCCCAATAGCGTGCCCACTAATACGATACTGCCCTGATGCCAGGCAATGATGTGCTCCGAGGCAAAAATCATCACCGCAATCAGGGCAACCACCGCGGATACCAGTAGCTTGATGCCATTCATCACATGAACGTCGGTATAGCCCGCCAGCGTCAGGAATCCGAGCAAAATGATGCCTAGGCCTGCATTAAAGAATCCCCCATAGGTAGAGATCGCTAATAGCGCAAAGGAGAAAGCCAGCATGCCGAGCGCTGACGCCTTCGCTGAGCGCCCAAACCAGTCGCGCAGTGCAGCTTGTAGGCGATGCCCATAAACCAGTAACACGGTGGCAAATAATAAAAGCCAGGGAATCGCTACTGCAAAGGTCTGCGGCGACGTTTGTATCAGTAACCACGCGCCTATTGCACCGCCCAATAGACTCGATAGCATTATCCTTGGCAGCAACTTGCGGTGCGCCCACAGCTCATGCCGAAAGCCCAGCGCGCCACTGATATAACCGGCGCAGGAGGCATAGGTATTGGTGGCATTGGCACTTATCGGAGGGACACCTGCGGCAATCAAGGCCGGAAAAGTAATAAAACTCCCTCCCCCGGCAATGGCGTTCATCATGCCACCCAGTACACCCGCACCGAACAGTAACATCACCTCTAGCATGACCGCTCCATCATGACTCGTTCACCATACCGCTTCACCACAACCTCACTCCCTTGCCCCCCCCTCAGACGGTGCACTGGCATAGCCTGACCCAATAACAACCGGCGGCGAGGAACAATCAACACATCATGCCAGATTACTGTAATAATCGGCCGGTCTAAAAAGAGGGATGTGAATGCGACACTGGCTTGGACGGATCTGCAACGGGCTGCGGTGGACCAGCGCACTACTGTGCCTCATCACCAGCACCCACCTGCCGGCTGCGGAGATTGTCGCCCCACAGGTCTTTCTTGATGGCATTCACTACCAAGTCACCGCCGAGTTGGATGAAGCAAGTGACCAGCCGGTGTATCTGCGCATTGGCCAACAGCAATATGACTCCGATCAGATGGGTCAGACGAGAGTGTTCTCTGACGTTGTGTTATCAGACCGAGGCAACGTCACTCTTGAACTCATCGCCACTGATCAGGTGCTGGCTGCCGCGGAGGTACCGGTCATCCCCGCTTGGATTTCTATTCTTCCGCCGCTGGTGGCCATTGGCATGGCGCTGCTATTGCGGAGTGTCCTGCCCGCTTTGATGCTGGGCATCTGGCTCGGCGCTTGGGCGCTGGAGGGTATGACCCTAAAAGGCTTTTTTTATGGGCTGTTCAGCAGCTTTGAAGTCTATGTCGTCAACGCGGTGGCCGATCGCGATCACGTCACGATTATGCTGTTCACTTTTATGATTGCAGGCATGGTGGGCATCATTTCACGTAACGGCGGCATGAATGGCATCGTTGAGCTCATTATCAAAGGGGCTAATAGCGCCAAGCGCGGCCAGTTAGCCGTCTGGTCATTGGGTCTGCTCATCTTCTTCGATGACTACTCAAATACCTTAGTCGTCGGCAATACCAGTCGGTCTATCACCGATCGACTGCGCATTTCACGCGAGAAGCTGGCCTACTTGGTAGACTCCACTGCTGCACCCATTGCCACCGTTGCTTTGGTCACCACCTGGATCGGTTATCAAGTCAGTTTAATCGGCGACGCCATTGCCCCGTTAGAAGACCTCAATACCAGCGCCTACAGTCTATTTCTGAACTCCGTTTTGTATAGCTTCTATCCTTTTATGGCCATCTTGTTGGTCGTATTGGTGATCACCACGGGTCGCGAATTTGGCCCCATGCTCACCGCAGAGCGTCGCGCACGTTCAACCGGTATCACCGCGCCACCGGTAAAGCTAAAAGTGGGTCAAGACGACGAGGCCGCGTTAGCCATGAAACCCGGTATGCCACCGCGGGCCATCAATGCGCTAATCCCCGTCGCGGTCATGGTCATCGGTATCTTGGCGGGGTTATACATCACAGGCGAGGGTGATTCGGTTGGCGATATTGTGGGGTCAGCCAATTCGTATCGCGCCTTAATGTGGGCCTCCCTCCTCTCGGCCTTCACAGCCGTTTTAATGACGGCGGCGCAGCGATTACTCACGCTAGATGAAATTGTGGATGCCTGGGTATCGGGTGCGCGGTTTACGTTTCTTGCCATGATTATTTTAGTGCTGGCTTGGTCAATGTCAGAAATCAGCCAGGAGCTCCATACTGCCGCCTTTCTCATTGCCAGTTTCGGGGACAGTTTGCCCGCCGAGGTACTGCCCGCAACGGTATTTGTGCTCGCCGCTTTTACCGCTTTTTCTACCGGGAGCAGCTGGGGGGCGATGGGCATTCTATTGCCGCTCGTGCTGCCACTGACGTGGGCCATTATGGGCAATCATGGATTGACCGACCCCCACTACCACTACTTACTCCACGCCTCGATATCGGGTGTGCTTGCGGGTGCCGTATGGGGCGACCACTGCTCACCAATCTCTGACACCACCGTGTTGTCTTCACTATCGGCGGGGTGTGATCACATTGAGCATGTACGAACACAGCTTCCGTACGCGCTGCTAGCCGGTGCCGCTGCGCTGCTGTTTGGTACCCTGCCCATCAGTTTTGGCCTGCCGTGGTGGGGGGGGATGCTCGCCAGCGCCGCGGTGACCGCAGTGGCATTGCGCCTGCTCGGACAGCGCGTAGAGGACTATCGACCCGCTTCCTAACTGATGCCGTCTGCATCGCAGTGACGGTGATTGACTGGTTTTTTTTCTCAGTGCACCTTCGTATACTTTCAATTCTGGTACGACACCAGTAGCAACATGAGAGGCCACCCACCATGACAAGCTGGACCTTTAAAACGGCTAAAGGGCGGTTATGGCACAGCGGCGCCATTGGTTATTCAGTCGTAGTTTATGCCCTGGGATGGTGGCTCCTACTGACGGCGAGTTGGATCACCTTTTTACCCGGCGTGATCCTCCTCGGGCACGCCATGATCATCGCGGCCTATCTGATCCACGAATGTGCCCACAACACCTTGTTTACGGTCAATCGACACAATATGCAGCTGGGTAGTCTGCTCGGTTGGATCTGCGGGTCCTGCTACGGCACGATTGAAGATATTCGGACCAAGCACTTTCGGCATCACGTTGAGAATGACGATGTCGTGTGGTTTGACTATGAAGCTTTCTTTAAGCGGCACCCTCTGGTTTATCGCGTGACGATTTTTCTCGAATGGTGCTACATCCCCGCTCACTGTATTTTGATGCACGCCATTATGGTGTTCACCGGTTTCATCATTCCGGAGCGGCGCAATCAATTACCGAGGAACGTCACGGTTATTCTCATTCGAGGTGGGCTCTTGTTGACGCTCGCGCTCCTCAACCCACTGGCGTTCATGGGGTACTTGATCGCCTACATGCTGATGATCATCGTACTGCGATTTGTTGACGGACTAGAGCATGACTACCCCTATAGAACTAATCTCTTTACCGATGAGGTCTCTGAAAACAAGGGTGATCTTGTCTGGGAACAAGAACATACCTTTAGTCCCATTCTCTCTTGGCGTTATGAATGGGTGAACTGGCTCATTTTGAACTTTGGCTACCATAACGCTCACCATGCCAAACCCACGACACCGTGGTTTGATTTACCCACGCTACATCGGGAGCGCTTTGGTGAGAATCCCGATACGGTGATTCGGCTCTGGCCTCAACTGGTCATGTATCACCGATATCGGCGATATCGCATCTTTCATGATGCACCGGGCCTCAAAGACGTGAGTGGCAAAGATTTTTTACGCGCCGCGCAATCAGCGCAACTCACCGGCGGCAACGCCGCATCTTTTTTAACGTCTTTCTGATATGGCACAGACACTCGAGATCTACCAGTCGTTGTGGGCTATGGAGCAGCGAATCCCTGGGGAGGTAGAAGCCACACCGGAGGCCATGCTTGAACGCATTGCTGCGGCGGGGTATCACGGGGCCTGCCTCGACCCCAATGTGGCAGAGATTGGCGACTGCTTGAAACTAGGCGGGACTTTCGAAGCACTAGGGTTGGCTTGCATGGTCAACGCGTTTCCCCACGACACCGACTCCCTCGAACCGCTCCTAGAGATGGCTGCGCAATTACAGGCGACGCAGCTTAATGTCATCGGTGGCGTTATGCCGCTGAGCGCAGTCGACGCGATTCCAGTGATCGAAGCATGGTTGGCCATGGCAGCGAAATTCCCCTTTCCTGTGTTATTGGAAACACACCGAAACGGGACACTCAACGACCTGTTTTACACCCTTGAGGTTTTGGAGCATTTGCCAGAGCTCCGTCTCTGTGCCGACTTGTCACACTTTGTCATTGATCGTGAATTGCAATTGCCGCTCAGCACCATCGACCACGATCACTTCACCCGGATTCTCGAGCACTCGGACTCTTTTCAGGGACGCATCTCGAATAATCAGCAGATCCAAATCGCACTCGACTTCCCCCAGCATGATGCGTGGGTGGCACAATATCGGAGATGGTGGGAGCAGGGGTTTCAAGCGTGGTCTGACCGCCAGTCACAAGACGCCACGCTGCGCTTTTTGGTCGAACTAGGACCACCGCCCTATGCCATTACCGGAGCTGATCAACGTGAGCTATCCGACCGATGGTCCGAAGGGCTTTTGATCAGGCGCTGGGTAGAAGACCTGTGGCAAGGGGTCAATGCGTCTCACCTTTGAAGCCCGATTCCCTGAGGCCCACTCGCCTCAGAAATGGTTGCGCTAGCGCAACAACAGACGCCAAGCGCTCGCGTTCGAAGCCACTATTGAGTAAGCCACTAACGAAAAGACACAAATGGGAAAGACACTATTGAGCCAGTGTGTGAGTGATGAGATCGAGCGCCGTGCTGACTTCCTCTGAGGTGTTGTAATGACCCAAACCCAATCGCACCACACCCTGCTCTGGATCAAGCTCGAGCGCGCGCGCTAGCTCAAAAGCATAGTTGTCGCCCCAGTGGCAATATAACCCCTTCGCTGAGAGCTGTGCCGCAATCGTACTGGGAGTGTGGCGGTCATGAACAAATGAAACGGTAGCGACTCGTTTCTCCATCGAACTCGAGCCTTTCAGGGTGACACCGGGTATGGCGAGCAAACCCGACAGTAGCTGCTCTAATAGCACATCCTCGTGAGTCCCCATCGCGTGATACGCGGCGCTAAATTGCGCACGGCGTGTGCCCTGCTCTCCCAGTTGTGTCGCCAGCCACTGAAAATACGACAACGTCCCCATGAGTCCGGCGACCAATTCAAATGCCGGAGTGCCGGTACTAAAGCGCAACGGTAACTCATCCGTCGCACATCGCAATTTATAGGGGTGTAATGCGTCAAGACGCTCACGCCGACCATACACAACGCCTAAGTGAGGGCCGTAAAACTTATAAGGGGAGCACGCTAAAAAATCGCACTCCAGGTCTTTCACGTCGATCAAACGATGCGAGGCGTACTGCACGGCATCAACATAAACCTGCGCCCCAGCCGCGTGCGCCATTGCCGTTAACGTTTTAACATCGTTGACGCCGCCGGTCAGGTTACTTGCATAGTTCAGCGCTAATAACTTTGTGCGATCTGTTAGCAGCGCCTCTAACATCGGCGGCTCGACCACCCAGCTATCGCGATCGAACTCCAACCATTTGACTGTCAGGTCATTGTCTTCCGCCATCTGCAACCACGGTGACACATTGCCTTCATGCTCCATGCGAGTAATGATAATTTCGTCACCTGGTGAAAATTGATGCGCTAAGCTGCGAGACAAGTGGTACGTCAGGGTCGTCATGCTGGCGCCGATTAAGACCTCGCCAGCGTCGGGCGTACCAAGGAAATCTGCCATAGCCTGTGTTGCCTCAGCGTACATCGCGTCTACCGCGACTGAGGTCGGATTGAAGACCCCTGTATTGCTGTTGTAGCGCTGAAAGTAATCGACAACGTGATCGATCGTCTGCTGCGGCACTTGTGTGCCCGCGGCATTATCAAAGTAGATACGCGCCTGCCCCGCGTCGGTCGTTAAAAGAGAGGGGAACTGCGTTCTCACGAGGTCGATCGGAAATGTCATGGCGTCACCTGAGTAGAGTCTATTGGTCTGAGTCTATTGGTCTGA
>CAJWWJ010000098.1 GCA_913048575.1 uncultured Halieaceae bacterium | reverse complement strand
AAGCTCAGCATGCCGCCATAAGTGGGCTCTTGGGTTATCCCGTACAGGCTATCCCGGGTTAGTGCATGATCTGTAGGTGCAGTCATTTTATCTATCGATCTCATTGAAGTTCGCTCGGTAGATTGTGCTACGTCGCCAGTACTGGTACCAGTTTTATTCGACAGAGATTCAGCTCAAGCGACTCGGTCGAGCAACGGAGTCAGTGCGATTGATGAACTCCGGCGAGTGTGCAAAGCGCATCGCGGTGAACCGCGCGATCACGTTATCGCGAGTGTCATTCGCTCGATTCTGACGCATGCGTTTATGGCGCAAGCGGATCACCGATACGCTGGGACGCCACTGAGTATAAATCTCGTTGATCTGATTGATAAAATTGAGTGAGATGACACTGCGGTCTTCTACAAAAAAGCTCACTGAGGTGCTATTTTGGTGCCAACGAGGACCCTTTCTTAAAAGCATGATGTGGCCAACAAAGTGATTCCTACCATCAATATCGCAGCGCTGTTCGATGCAAATAGTCGCCCGGGTCATGCGCTCGCCACTACCGATCTCGCGGTGTTTGAAGCTGCTACGACATTGGGCTTTATGGCGATCACCGGCTTACCTCATGAGGCCGATATTGACGCCTCAGCAAAGCAAACACTCACGACGCTGTTCAATCTCAGTGCCGATGAGCAGCGCAGGCTCTGGAAACGTAATTTTGAACCCGATAACCCCAACCTTTACCGCGGTTGGTTTCCATTACATTCAGGACCCACACTCAGTCGCGAAGGCTTTGAAATAGGGCCCGATGTGATCCGCTCTTTGCCCAATCCAACGGGAGATGTGCTCCTTGAGCCCACTCCGTTACCCAGCGATGCCGTTATACCTCAGTTTCGCACAGTGGCAGGTCGTTATTATGCAGCGATGGAGACGATCGGAGCAGCGCTATTGGCGTCACTGTCGAGGGGGCTGGGTATTGCACCGGCACTATTCAGGGACGCCTTTACCGAGGGTATTTCGACACTCAGGTTACTGCGCTACATCCCGCGACACGACTTGCCCATCAGTGACGTTTTAAAAACCACACGTGGCGCACACGTAGACACAGGAATGCTCACACTGCTTGCTCCGGTGAACGGTGCATTAGGACTGGAGGTCGAAGTAAAGCAGGGAAACTGGCTGCGAGTTCCCGCGGAGGAAGGAACATTGGTCGTCAATTTTGGTGGCTTGCTCGAGCGTTGGACGGGCGGCCTTATCAAGGCAACGCGGCATGGCGTCGGTGCGGTTGATAGCGAACGCTTCTCGATTCCTTTTTTCATGGAGCCTAGCCCGGACACGCTGATTACGCCTCTGCCGCTTACAGGAATTCCACCTTTTAAACCCTTCTTATTTGGTGACCACCTTTGGGCCACTACCACGCAATTCACCGAAAACTGGGGCCTCAGCCATTTGCGGCCGCACCAATCAGATTACGAGGATCCACTGCAGCGTGTTTCGGGTCAATCCTCGTCTGAACCGGTTTATTAGGGTGACTGTTTGGCGTGACTGTCGAGCACAGTGTCGCCATAGCAAGGGCCGCAGCGCATCCGCGCCAACTTTTAACGACAGTTAGTGCTACCGTGCTCGGCACCTCGTTTGCGATACTAGGGTCTTAGCGCCAAGGTTCACTTTTTCACTCCGGCTAAGGCATCAATTGAGACTTTTCATCAATGCGCCCTACCAGGACCTTTCGCAAGACCCTTTATTAGGACATCTGCTCTATGCGCAGCCAGCACTTTGCTGACGATACAGTGATAGGGAGTCGCCTGTTGCTGCCCAAACTCTGGCAGCGGCTCTCGCCTATTTTGGTTAAAAATCGCAGTCGCGTGGGGCTTGCCGTGCTCTGCTTGCTGGGCGCGAAACTCGCATTGATGTACATCCCGTTTCTGTTGAAGGCTCTGGTAGATGGCTTAGACACTGATCCGAACCAACTGGCAATACAAGCCATCCTCATCTTGGTACTCGCGTATGGTGCGGCGAGACTTACCACTACGCTCTTTGGAGAGATCCGCGATACCTTATTTGGGCGGGTAACCGAGAAAGCGATGCACGAAATTAGCTTGAGCACTTTTAAACATGTGCACAGCTTAGACCTGGAATATCATCTCAACCGACGCACGGGGGGACTGGCCAGAGATATTGAGCGCGGCACAGAGGGTATTAGCTTTCTACTGCGATTCTTCATTTTCAACATTGCGCCAACACTGTTCGAAATCGCGATGGTGGCCATTATCCTGTGGGTCAACTATGGGGCCCAGTATGCACTTGTGGTCTTAGTGTCGGTCATGGCTTACGGCAGCTTTTCATTTCGAGCAACAAGCTGGAGAACCCAATACGTTCGTGAAGTGAATCGTGCGGACTCAGATAGCCAAACACGTGCGGTCGATAGTCTCCTCAACTATGAGACCGTCAAGTATTTCAATAACGAACCATTCGAAGCGGGGCGCTACGATATTGCCCTCGACATTTGGGAACAAGCGCGGCGGAAAAACCGGCTGTCTTTGTTTGCCTTAAATGCGGGGCAAGCACTGATCATCGCGGTCAGCCAGACGCTCATGCTCGGCATGGCGGCACTGTCAGTCGGTGCTGGAGACATGTCACTTGGCGACTTTATTCTCATTAATCAGTTCATGCTGCAACTGTTCCTGCCCTTGGGTTTCCTAGGGTTTGTTTACCGCGAAATCAAGGCCGCCTTAGCCAATATTGAACGTCTGTTTAACGTACTTGAAGAAAGACCCAGTATCGCACCTCACTCAGCGGCGCCCGACTTGGCGCTGTCAGCGGGCGACATTCAATTCAGCCGCATCGAATTCGCCTATCGCGAGAGCGAAAAGGTGTTGAAAGACTTCAATTTGCATATTAAGGGAGGCCAAACCGTTGCACTGGTCGGCGTCAGTGGTGCCGGAAAATCGACCGTTAGCAAATTGCTGTTCCGATTTTATGACCCCACACAGGGCGTTATCAGTATTGATGGCACCGATATCAAAGAGATTAACCTTCCTTCGCTGAGACAAGCCATTGCGGTTGTCCCTCAGGACTGCGTCCTTTTTAACGATTCTCTTCGGGAGAATATCCGTTACGGTCGACCGGCTGCGACAGATTCAGACATTGAGCAAGCCGTCAAAGCAGCACACCTTGCAGAATTTGTTGAGCGATTGCCTGATGGGTTGGACACACTGGTCGGTGAACGCGGCCTCAAGATTTCCGGTGGTGAACGTCAACGCGTGGCAATCGCCAGAGCGGTACTGAAGCAAGCTCACATACTGATCTTCGATGAGGCAACGTCTAGCCTTGATAGTCACTCGGAACAAGCTGTGCTGAAGGCATTTAAAGCTTTAGCCGGCAGACAGACAACATTAGTGATCGCTCATCGACTGTCGACGATTGTCGATGCCGACCAAATTGTTGTGGTGCATGCGGGTAGTGTCGTTGAGCAGGGTACCCACTCAGCGCTTCTCGATGCGTCTGGAAAGTATGCCGCGCTATGGCGAGCACAACTTCAAGAGCATCGATAGAGCGATGATTATCTTTAATGATGTCAGTCTGCGCAGAGGTAAAAAACTCCTATTTTCAGGCGCTTCGATTACGCTGCAACCCGGCCAAAAAATCGCGCTGATTGGCGCGAATGGGTCAGGAAAATCCAGTTTTTTTGCATTGCTATTAGATGAACTTTCAGTCGATGGCGGCGATATCCGGGGGCTTCAAGGCCTCCGAATTTCCCACATGGCGCAAGAAGTTGAAGCGAGCGACTTATCGGCACTGCATTATGTGCTCGCAGGTGACGCTGAGCTCTATCGTGTTTTGAAAGCCCTCGAAAAATCGGATTCCGAGGAAAACTATGAGCTGTCGGCCTCCCTCCACCAAGAAATGGAAGTGCTCGATGGCTATAGTGCTGATCGGCGTGCCGAAAGACTCTTATTGGGTCTGGGCTTTCAACACGAGCAGCTGCAATCAGGCATGGAGAGTTTCTCGGGGGGCTGGCGTATTCGACTGAACTTAGCCAGAGCCCTCATGACCCCCTCCGAGTTACTGTTGCTGGACGAGCCAACAAACCACCTCGACTTAGATACCACCATTTGGCTACAGAATTGGCTCAAAGCGTATCAAGGTACGTTACTCATGGTGTCTCACGACCGAGATTTTATCGACGCGACGTGTGATCGCACTATCAAAATTGAAAATCAGGCCGTCGATGCCTATCGAGGCGGCTATTCGGACTACGAGCGTCAAAAGGCGGAACGTGCTTTGCAACAGCAAGCTTCCTTTGAAAAGCAGCAACGGAGAATTTCCGATATTGAGAACTTCGTCAGGCGCTTTAAAGCTAAAGCAACAAAAGCGCGACAGGCCCAATCTCGCATTAAAGAGTTAGAGCGCATGCAGATCGTCGCGCCCGCTCACATTGACTCTCCCTTCAGCTTCGCCTTCCCGGCCCCAGGAAAAACCAGCGATCCGTTACTGACTCTCACACAAACCAACTTGGGTTACGACGCAAAAACCATATTAAAGAACGTTAACTTATCCTTGAGCCCCGGTGATCGTATAGGTTTGTTGGGCAAAAACGGTGCAGGCAAATCGACGTTATTAAAAAGTTTGACCGGTGAGCTTGCCTTGCTTCAGGGGGAGCGCACTATTGGTGCGCATCTCCGCATTGGCTATTTTGATCAACAACAATTAGAAGTATTAGATATGGAGGCGAGCGCCCTCCTGCATTTGCAGCGATTATCCCCAACAGCACGAGAACAATCGCTGATGGATTTTTTAGGTGGATTCAATTTCAAGGGCGAGCGAGCCAAGGAGGCGATACGTCCTTTTTCGGGCGGAGAGAAAGCGCGACTCGCACTGGCACAGATTGTCTGGCAAGACCCGAACGTGCTGGTACTGGACGAGCCCACTAACCACCTCGACCTCGAGATGCGTCATGCATTGGAGTTGGCGTTGCAGCATTATACCGGGGCCATCATATTAGTCAGTCACGACCGTCATCTGTTGCGTAACGTGGTTGATCAACTGCTCTTAGTCGACGACGGACAGCTCGCAGAATACGATGGTGATATCCCCAGCTATGAAAAATGGGTCATCTCATCAGTCAATACACGCCCTGCCACCCAGACTCCTGTTGAGCAACCCGTGGTCAGCAGCTCTAACGCAACACCGTCAGGCCAGAACAAAAAGCATCAGCGCCAATTGACAGCAGCAACCAAAGCGAAGAGCAGCCCAATCAACAAGGCGATCAGTCGTATTGAGGCAGCAATGGATCGATGTCAGGGGCAACTCTCTGACCTTCAGTCTCAGCTCAGCGAGGAAGGCCTGTATCACGACGAGCAAAAACACCTATTGCAAACCCTGATCCAAAAAGAGGCGGTGCTAAAAGGAGAGCACGCAGCGCTAGAAGAGCAATGGCTCACACAACAAGCCGCGCTAGAAGCGATCGAGGACGCGGCAGACTGACTCGATGCTATGGCTGATAGTCAGCCTCAACACAACCACCTCTTGTTATGAAGGAGCGGTGCTCTCACAGCAACGAACCCCTATTTTGCGACAGCCACCTGCACCGGACGCTTGCCGTCCTTGCCATACAGATTCACTTGCAGACTGGATATCGCGTGCACAAGGATGATGGGCTCAATCTTCTGTTTACCCGTCCAGTGAATGTGAGGGAATCGCTCAAGAATCCGCTCATACGCCATTTTAAGCTGCATCTGCGCCACGCGATTGCCAAGGCATCGATGAACACCATGGCCAAAGGCTAAATGCTTGTCGACATTCGGTCGGGTCATGTCAAACACATCAGGATCTGGAAACACCGATGGATCCCTGTTAGCTGCGCCGTACCACATGACCACTTTCTCATCTTTGGCAATGCGTTGTCCGGCCACTTCTGTGTCCTCTACTGCGGTGCGCCTCATATGCATTACGGGCGATACCATCCGCAGCGCTTCATGGCTCATACGCTCAATGAGTGATGGATCATCAATCACCATTTGGCGTTGATCCGGAAACTCTGTCAGCAACCGAATAGTGCCCGAGAGAGAATTACGGGTCGTATCATTGCCTGCAAAGATAATCAGCAACCAAGATCCATCGAGGTAACTCTGCGACATCGGCTTATCGCCCAGTTTGGCATTGGCGATGGTCGTCAATAGATCTTCTCTGGGGTTCTGAATACGATCCGCCATGACGCGCTCGCCATAACTGAACATATCGTGGAGCATATTTTCAAAACGGAAGGGGAACGTGGGCTCGGACAACAACATTCTGAGAGGGTGTGTAATGAACTGCGGCGCCAGCTCAAGGTAGTGCATCCACTTAATGATATCTGCGCGATCATCTTCGTCAACGCCCAGCATCTCGCATAACGTAAACATTGGCAGCTCAATAGAAAACAGCTTGGCAAAATCGACTACCGGGCCCTGCCGTTCCATATTGTCGAGCAGCGCATCAATCTTTTCACCTACCCGCCGCTTGAGCGTTTCAATGTAGGTCGGAAAAAAAAACGCCGCCTGCTGCGTCCTTAATTCGCGGTGAAGATCCGCGTCAAGGTTGATGAGCGAATTATAAGCGGCATACATTAAGCGCTCCGCTTTGCCTGTAGGATTAGACAGCACACTCATATTAATGCTGCCGCGCTGCGAAGAAAAAAGTTGTGGGTTCAACTCAACCTGCTTGACATCGTCGTAGCGGGTGACGGACCAAAAACCGGAGGCCGGTTTTTTTATTTGCGACCACATCACTGGCGCGTCGTCTCGCATACGTCTGTAAAAATCAAACGGCTGGCCCGCTGTCCAAGCGTTGGTCACACCGAGCTTAAACCCATCCAAACGGGGATAGATTTCTCCATAAACAGGATCACGTGCCCCGCTGTCCAATAAGATGTCGTCACTGACGGCAGGGTGGTGTTCAAGGGGGGCTGCGTTGTTCATAGATTTTCCAAAAGGTCGTCTGAATCAGGATAGAAACCGCGGCGCCAGACGAAAAGCTGTGGCACCGCAATATGAGTTCAAACGCTCGCTCATACTGTTGGCGGGTTCATGGTAGGGGTATACGAAAAAAAGTACAGCTCAGACTGATTCGGCGACTCCGATCACCTCGGAATGAAAACAGCGGCGCCGAGGCACCTGAATCGCCACAACAGACCGCGAACGAAGCGATCCCTTGCGGCCTGGGGGTACATCTCGGCAATTGGAGGTGACGATAACTGATCCCAGCAGTCATCAGATCGGGGCTGACGTCCGTATAACCAGTATTATCCGTATTGTGAGGTATCTTGTGAGAATTCTTGTTTGCGCTGTTCTTTGTCTGCTTTTGCCCTTGGCCTCGCAGGCGGAGTACTCCCACACCTATCTTGACAGGTATCCATTAAAAATCGCATCCGTCGGGCAGCTTGAGATCGCTTATCGGATCGTTGAGGAAAACCCTAGTTACCCAAAAGCGATCGTCATTATGGGACTCGGTGGCTCGAATATCGCTTGGGGAGATACATTCATCTCAGGCTTAGCTGCAGAAGGTTACGAGATTCTCTTACTCGATAATCGCGATACCGGAGCGTCGACCCGCTTTGACGATTGGGGGCAACCCACGCTTTGGTGGGAATTACTGAAATACAAACTGGGCTTCTCGGTGAATGCCCCCTACACCCTGAACGACATGGCCAGCGATATTACTGGGTTAATGACGGTCGTCGGCTACGACCAAGCCCATATTATTGGTGCCTCAATGGGCGGAATGATCGC
>CAJWWJ010000097.1 GCA_913048575.1 uncultured Halieaceae bacterium | reverse complement strand
TCGTCGTTGGCGCGCTGCACGAGCTGGGCCAGTTGATCGCGTTGTGCCTCGCATCCCGTCGCAATATGGTCTGCGTTCTCAATGATAAAAGCCGCGTTGGTAAGCTGCTTGTGCTGCACTTCCAACGCGGTGATTTCACCGGGCAACGGGTTCAAGCTGGCTAATTCGGCCACCTGATACGTCAACAATTCCTTACGGGCGTCAAATTCTTCGGTTCTATCGGCGAGACGTGTGTATTCCTCGCGGAGCACGCGCCATCGCTGAGCGGTTTCGTTAACCGAAGTCATGAGTTTTTCAGCGCCCGCGTAGGCATCGAGTAGGGTCCGTTGAACCGCCCGACGCAGCAGGGATTGGTGGGCGTGCTGGGAGTGAATATCGACCAAGAGCTGCCCTAACTGTGCGCAGTCGGCGAGGGTCGCTGGGGTGCCATTAATGTAGGCTCGAGATCGACCCTCGGCCGAAATAGTGCGGCGTAAGATGCAGTCATCAGATGAGGCGAGCTCGCGCTCTGCCAGCCATGTCAGCGCGCGTGCATTCTGTGAGAGATCAAAACTGGCCGAGATATCGGTTCGGCTGGCGCCAGGGCGGACAGCCCGTGAGTCTGCTCGATCGCCAACACAGAGCCCGAGGGCGTCGAGCATGATGGATTTGCCCGCTCCCGTCTCGCCGGTGATGCAGGTCATACCGCTCGCCAAGTCGACTTCGAGCGCGTCGACCACGGCATAATCTCGGATGGAAAGGTTCGTTAGCATGGTGAGCGTTTGTCCAGATCGAACACGAGTTATAGCGCAGAGTCTGTTCATAGTGAAGACTTTGGCGGTCTTTAGTGTCTGATGAGCACGGTCTACCTCACGAAATACCGACGATCGCCCGAGACAAGACTTTTTCGTGGCGCGGGGCTGTGCTAAAACGGTAAGCCTCAGTCAGTCGGAGTCACCCATCTTGGAAGCCTTATCCTCTCGCGCTTCGTCCTTACTCAAAACATTGGTCGAGATACATATTCGAGAGGGCCAGCCCGTTGCATCTAAAAGTTTGCAAGGCCAAAGCGGGCTGTCAGTCAGCTCTGCCACCGTGCGGAACATCATGTCTGAGCTCGAAGAGAGAGGCTATTTGGCGTCCCCTCATACGTCTGCTGGACGGGTTCCAACGGCCCAAGGATACCGTTTTTTCGTCGATACGCTGTTGCAGATTGGCCCGGTGGAGCAGGGCGCCGTTACGGCATTAAATGCCGGGTTAGATCCCAACCGGAGTTCGAGTGAACTGGTGCAAACGGCGTCAAATTTGCTGGCACGGATTACTTACCAGACCGGCATTGTCACCGTCCCCAAGCCAGCGGGGCACCAGTTGCGGCAAATCGAATTCCTGCCCCTCTCTGGAAATCGCGTATTAGCGATCTTAGTGATCAACGAGCGCGATGTGCAAAATCGCATCATCGAGCTGCAGCAGCCGATGACGGAAGAGCAGCTCCGCGCGGCGGCCGACTTTATTAATCAGCGCTACGCGGGCAATGATCTCTCTCGCGTCAAAACCGAAATTGTCCGCGAAATGACCGAGGCACGGTCTCGCATCGATGCGTATTTGTCGGCGGCACTCGAATTGGCCAATGCCGCGATTGAGACTCCGGAGCAGTCCGAGAATGTCGTGGTGGCGGGTGAGGCCAGCTTGTTGAATCAAGCGGCACCTGGCGATATGCAAAAGCTGCGCGAGCTGTTTGATGCATTCGAACGCAAGCGTGATCTGCTCGAATTGCTAGAACGCTGCTCCCGCGCCGACGGCATTCAGATTTTTATTGGTGAAGAGGCCGGTTTTGACGTGTTTGGCGACTTCAGTGTGATCACGGCTCCCTATGCCCAGGGTACCCAGTCGCTCGGTGTGCTGGGCGTGATTGGCCCTACGCGCATGGCTTACGAACGCGTCATCCCGATCGTTGACGTCACCGCCCGCATGCTGAGTGCTGCGTTGTCTCGCTGAGCACTCGATACCCCTCGTCTTAACGCCAGAGCCCTTGAAAACGACCGATTGGTCCCCACATGTGGTGAAGGGGCGGAAGCCCCTTACCTATTACGTGTGGTTTAGCGGAGCAATCCAATGGCAGAAGACAACCCCAAGCAGCCCACCGAAGCTGAAGAGGCCGACATTACAGCGGCGGTAGCAGCGGCGATGGCAGCAGCAACCGGCGAAGGCGAAGAGCCGATCGAGGCGTCAACAGAGTCGGCTGATGCGGCACCTCAGGACCTCGAAGCCGAATTGGCGGCGGCGCAAGATGCCGCGCTCAGAGCGCAGGCAGACGCCATGAATGTTCAGCGTCGCTCTGAGCAAGAAATCGATAAGGCGCGAAAATTCGCATTGGAGCGGTTTTGTGGCGATTTACTGGGGGTGGTGGATAACCTCGAGCGGGCGATGGAGTCCTCGAGTGACGCAGGCGGCGACGCGGCGTTGATCGAGGGGATCGAGCTGACCCATAAAGGGTTTATGGATGTACTGACCAAATACGGCGTCGTGCCGGTGGATCCCATGGGCGAGCCCTACGACCCCGAGACGGCCCAAGCCATGAGCATGGTGGAGCAGCCGGATGCCGAGCCGAATACGGTCGTCGCGGTGATGCAAAAAGGGTACACGCTCAATGGTCGACTATTGCGGCCGGCCATGGTGATGGTCTCGAAGGCGGCGAGCGGTCAGTAATCGGAAGCAGATTGTGGTGGCGGGATCTTGAAAAGACGAATTTTGCCACCACATCATTAAACAAGGAAGCAGACCGCTAATACACAGCCGGTCACAGGAGAGAGAGAAATGGGAAAGATTATTGGCATCGACTTAGGCACTACCAACAGCTGCGTGTCGGTATTGGAGGGTGGTAAGCCCCGCGTAATTGAAAATGCCGAGGGCGGGCGCACAACGCCTTCTGTTGTGGCGTACACCGAAGACAATGAGATTTTGGTAGGGCAGTCGGCAAAGCGACAAGCGGTCACGAACCCTCAGAACACCTTATTTGCGGTCAAGCGTCTGATCGGCCGCCGATTCGATGACGACGTGGTGCAAAAAGACATCAAAATGGCTCCTTATCAAATCGTTAAAGCCGAAAGCGGCGACGCTTGGGTTCAGGTAAATGACGATAAGATGGCGCCCCCTCAGGTGTCAGCCGAAGTACTCCGCAAGATGAAGAAAACGGCGGAAGAGTACCTAGGCGAAACAGTGAGCGAGGCGGTGATTACGGTACCGGCTTATTTCAACGACTCCCAGCGTCAGGCCACTAAGGACGCTGGCCGGATCGCAGGATTAGAGGTTAAGCGCATTATCAATGAGCCAACGGCGGCAGCGCTGGCCTATGGCATGGATAAGGCCGAAGGGGATCGCACGGTAGCGGTCTACGATCTCGGTGGCGGTACGTTTGATATCTCAATCATCGAGATTGCTGAAGTCGATGGCGAGCATCAATTCGAGGTGCTGGCGACCAACGGGGATACCTTTCTCGGTGGTGAGGATTTCGATCTGCGATTGATTGAGTTTCTCGCTGACGAGTTCAAAAAGGACAACAATGTCGATTTACATGGCGATCCACTGGCGCTGCAGCGGTTAAAAGAAGCGGCAGAGAAAGCCAAGATCGAGTTGTCCAGCTCGCAGCAAACAGAGGTAAACCTCCCATACATTACTGCCGATGCGACAGGCCCAAAGCACTTGGTGGTCAAGCTGAATCGTTCCAAATTGGAGTCGTTAGTAGAAGACCTAGTCAAGCGGTCGCTGGCACCGGTGAAAACCGCGTTGCAGGACGCGGGACTCTCGCCCAGTGAGGTGCAAGACGTGATTCTGGTCGGTGGACAGACTCGCATGCCCATGGTGCAAGAAGCGGTCACCGAGTTTTTTGGCAAAGATACCCGAAAGGACGTGAACCCTGACGAAGCCGTCGCAATGGGTGCCTCGATTCAGGGCGCGGTGCTCGCAGGGGATGTCAAAGACGTCTTATTGTTAGATGTGACCCCGCTGACGCTGGGTATCGAAACGATGGGCAGCGTGGCAACGCCGTTGATCGAGAAGAACACCACGATTCCGACTAAGAAGTCGCAGGTGTTTTCAACGGCGGAGGACAATCAAACCGCGGTCACCATTCACGTGGTGCAGGGTGAGCGCAAGCAGGCAGCGCAGAATAAGTCATTGGGTCGTTTTGACTTAGCCGATATTCCGCCCTCGCCGCGAGGGATGCCTCAGATCGAGGTGACCTTTGATCTCGACGCCAACGGCATATTGAATGTGTCGGCGAAAGATAAGGCGACCGGCAAGGAACAGTCTATCCGGATCACCGCATCGGGTGGCTTGTCGGATGCTGATATTGAGCAGATGGTGCAGGATGCCGAGGTCAATGCAGAGGCAGATAAGAAGTTCGAAGAGCTTGTCGCCGCCCGCAACACAGCAGATGGTATGGTGCACGCGGCGCGCAAGACGCTTGAAGAAGCGGGTGAACATGCGACTGATGAGGAGCGAGCAGCGATAGAAAGTGCGATCGCTGCGGCAGAAGAAGCGGTTAAAGGTGATGACGCCAGTGCCATGGAAGCGGCAACTACGACATTGACCGAAGCCACAGGCGGTGTTGCCCAGAAGATGTACGCGGCTCAACAGGCTGATGAAGCGACTGCAAGCGATGATGTCAGTGATGACATAGCGGAAGACGATGACGTGGTCGACGCTGAGTTTGAGGAAGTGAAAGAAGATAAGCGGGCATAATGTCTGTCCGATAAGCAGGGCAGGGAAGCCCTGATAAGCCTTTTCTTTAAGGGCTGCCATCCAGACGCGGGTCATGGTGAATACCATGTAGCCCGCGTCCGTTTTTGAGGAGGGAGCGCTGCGTTCGCAGCAGCGCGCACAGGAACTATGTCGAAACGCGATTATTACGAAGTGCTAGGGGTCGATCGTTCGGCCGATGAGCAAGGTATCAAAAAGGCCTATCGTCGGATCGCAATGAAGTACCACCCGGATCGCAATCCGGACGACGCCGATGCGGATGCTAAGTTCAAGGAAGCCACCGAAGCTTACGAAGTGCTCTCAGACGGCGAGAAACGCGGCGCTTACGATCAATTTGGCCACGCGGGAGTGGATCCCTCCATGGGCGGCGGCGGATTTCAGGGGGGCAGCTTCTCCGACATCTTCGGCGACGTGTTCGGCGATATTTTTGGCGGCAGTGGCGGCGGTCGTCGTCAGGGTCCCCAGCGGGGCTCAGATCTGCGCTACACCCTAGAAGTCGCGTTAGAGGAGGCCGTGCGCGGCGCGACAGCAGAAATCAAAGTCCCGTCACTCCAGCACTGTGACCCTTGTGATGGCAGTGGCGCTAAACCGGGTAGTCGACCGGTCACCTGCGGCAGTTGTGGCGGCAGTGGGCAAGTGAGGATCCAACAAGGCTTTTTCCAAGTTCAGCAAACGTGCCCAAAGTGCCGAGGGCGAGGGCAGGCGATCTCTGATCCATGTGGTGTATGCCGAGGTCAGGGTCTGGTCGAAAAAACCAAGACGCTGTCCGTCAAGGTCCCACCCGGTGTGGATACTGGGGATCGCATTCGCCTCAGCGGCGAGGGTGAAGCGGGTCCTGCCGGCGGCCCACCCGGGGATTTGTTTGTGCAGATCGCGGTGCGCCAGCACGCCTTGTTCGAGCGAGACGGTCGGCATTTGTATTGTGAAGTACCCATTAGTTTTGCCGATGCTGCCCTGGGTGGAGAGCTTGAGGTGCCGACTCTGGATGGCCGCGTCAAACTCAAAATTCCGACTGAGACGCAAACCGGAAAACTCTTTCGCCTCCGTGGAAAAGGCGTCAAGCCTGTTCGGGGCGGTCCGGTGGGCGATTTGATGTGCCGTGCGGTCGTGGAAACGCCAGTGAATTTATCGGCAGAACAGCGCACGCTGCTAGAGGAGTTTCGGGGGGCGCTGCTCAAGGGGGGTGACGAGCAATCGCCCCGTCAAAGCAGCTGGTTCGCCGGGGTTAAGCAGTTTTTTGATGGTATGACGGGATGAGTGTTCGTATCGGTATCACTGGAGCTGCGGGACGCATGGGCCGTATGCTCGCCGAAGTGATATCCGAAGCGGAGCGACCCTGTTCGCTGGTCGTTGCGATCGAGCGTGCAGAGTCCTCGTTGCTCGGAGCCGATGTGGGTGAGCTGCTGGGCGATGGTGCGAGCGGCGTGACCATTACCTCGGACTTGGCGTCAGTGGCGAGCGACATCGACGTATTGATCGACTTTACGGTGCCGGAGGCCACGCTACATCATGCGGCGCTGTGTGCGGAGCATGGGCTGCCCTTGGTGATCGGGACGACGGGTTTTTCGGACGCTCAAATAGCACAGTTGCGAGAGACAACCCTCGACCTGCCAGTTTGCCAGGCGTCCAACTTTAGCCCCGGGGTCAATCTGACCTTTGATTTGGTCAAGGCAGCGGCCGAGGCACTTGGAGACAGTGCCGACATCGAAATTGTAGAGGCCCATCATCGCCATAAAATTGACGCGCCCTCGGGTACGGCGTTGAGTCTTGGCGAAGTCATTGCCAATGCGTTGGGTCGAGATTTATCGCAAGTGGCTGTCTACGGGCGCGAGGGCCGCACTGGCGAGCGCACCAGAGAAACGATTGGCTTTAGCACCATCCGGGCCGGTGACATTGTGGGCGACCACACGGTCGTCTTCGCGGGTGAAGGTGAGCGATTAGAAATCACACACAGGGCGAGTTCGCGGAGTGCGTTTGCACACGGCGCGGTGCGCGCAGCGTGCTGGCTAACTCACCAAAAGGCGGGTCGGTATAGCATGCAGGATGTTTTGAGGCAGGAGAAGAACCCCCTATGAATGAGACGGCCAATATTGTCGATATTGACGAAGGGAATGCCCAACAGTTACTGATCGATGAATCGTTTAATCGCCCGGTCGTGGTCGACTTTTGGGCGGAGTGGTGCGAGCCCTGCAAGCAGTTGATGCCGATGTTGGAAAAGCTGGCGACCGAGTACAAAGGCGCTTTTTTGTTGGCCAAGGTCAACGCAGATGAGCAGCAGATGCTGGCGCAGCAATTGGGTGTGAAATCACTGCCCACGGTGATGGTGATTAAAGAGGGGCAGCCCGTTGATGGATTCAGTGGGGCCCAACCCGAGTCGGCGGTGCGAGAAGTACTCGATAAATATGTGCCTTCTCCACAAGCAGATGCCCTGTTAGAAGCGGAGCAGCTGTTGGCCGACGGTGATATTCCCAGCGCGCTGGCGCTATATCGTGCTGCGTGGGAGGAGTCGGGTCACGCCGTTGATATGACGCTGTCTTATGCGGCGGCGCTGGTCACCGCGAGCCGATTTGATGACGCTGAGCAGGTGCTAAAAGAGATTCGATTAGCCGATCAAGATGCGCGCTATGAGCAGCTGGTCGCGCAAATTCAATTGGGGCGTGAGGCGGCCAAATCGCCCGAAGTGGCAGCGCTAGAGGCGGCGCTCAGTGCTCAGCCCGACGATCATGGGACCCGCGTTAAACTCGCCATCCAGCTCAGCCAAACGGCCCAATACCGTGACGCTTTGGAGCATTTGCTGGTGGTGTTGCGCGCCGATAAAGACTTCGCCGATGGCGAGGTTCGTAAGGTCTACTTAGATACCCTGGCGACGATTGGCAAGGGAGACCCCTTGGCGGCCGAATACCAGCGCAAATTATTCTCATTGATGTATTGAATGGTCCCTATTTCTCACGTCAAATGGGTTGCAAACCCCGGGCAAATTCCCTACATTCCATAAATTCAGAAAACATACTCAAGATTCAAAAACTCAATCAGGCGGTCCTGCGAGGCCCCTTT
>CAJWWJ010000096.1 GCA_913048575.1 uncultured Halieaceae bacterium | reverse complement strand
GTTGTCCTTCCCTTTCATGGGTCGTCTGCCGCGCGCCGCGCGTAGGGAAGGGCTTCAAGTGCTCAGAGCGCCAATCCCTGCGACTGAGCAACTTGCCCAAGCTAGCTGCTCCGAGGTTCTGATGGCTAAGAGCATGATCTACGCGGCCGTCGCTGGCCCTGTCGTGATAGCAGCCGCGCACGGCATTAGCTCATGGTTGATGATCGACTCAGCGGGCGAGCAGGTCCCCGCAGATATGTCTCTCGCATTCGGGGTGTTGCTCTGGGTCGGCGCGCCCATCGCGTTCGTGGCTGCTCTGCCAATACTCACAGGCATCTTCAATGCCCTCACCACGTCCTAGGCAAGTCCACTACCGTACCGGTAGCTTTTTTCTCATTTTAGCGTCTTGGTGCTCGTGTGGCGTCACTTTTATCAACGGCAGGCGATAGCTCTCCTTTCGCGCTTGCTCTGGCATGAACGCTCAAATTGAGACGGCCCTTTGGTAAGCTGGGCCAAAACGTCGCTGAATAAGACGAGTGAGGCGTTGGCCCAGTTGTAAGCTGGTCGCCAGCCTAATTGGATTAAGTAACTGAGGGCTGATGCGTGGTACAGAGTCTCAACCTGCGATACAGGACTGCCGCAGAGAGTGATCAAGACCGCGCCAACGCAATTTTCTCTGGCGCTGTGTTGGTGTATCGCTCTTTACCTGCAATGCACGCCCTTGTGGGGTGTCTACGTGAAATTACGCTTCTAGAAATCGGCCTGAATGACCCCTGCTCAGCAGAATCGATGCTGGGATCCAGAGAATTCCGACGCCGCGCTAGCTGCGTTCGCCAAACTGTTAGAGAAAATATCAATGTAGGCAGACTCTACAAGAAGGTATTCACCGAGGTGGGTGTCGACGTTTCTGCTATTTTCTATGATCACTTTAAGCTGCGGTTTCAACCGTCGAACGAAGCGACACGAAGTCGATACATGCTCGACTTGCCAGCTCATCGGGATACCTGGGGATCAAATATTCATTCGCAAATAAATTGGTGGGCACCCGTTTGGCCAGTAACCGTTGATCGCACGATCGGTATTTTTCCGGCGCAATGGCATGTGCCAGTGTCGAACTCTAGTGCTGACTGGAGCTATCGAGAACTGATGCAACACCTTCGAAGGGACGAGAGCACCGAATACCCGATGTTGCCGCAGTGCAGAGTACCCCCGTCACCAGCTGAAGCTGTGCCAGTCATCATACAGCCGGGTGATATTATGGCTTTCTCCGGCGCGCACTTGCATTGCTCCATGCCAAATCGCTCTGGGTTGATGAGAATAAGCACGGAAACGCGAACCGTATCAGCGCACGATTTATTTTATTCCCGTGCCGCTAAAAATATTGATTGCGGTGCATCGGTTAGTCACTTCGACTGGTTCCGTCACATCGAAACAGGTGACTCGCTCGCAGACCATGGGTCGCGGGGTCGCAATCAATGTGTTTAAAGGTTCTGATATTCGCGCGAGTCGACTGGCGTTACAGGTGCTGGCAAAGTGTGTGCTCCACCCTGTTTTTTTGCTGCCTTTCCGCGTCATCCCTCGCGCAACCTCAGTTGCACACTCCCTACCTCATAGGGCGAGGCATGGCGGATATTACCGGCCCGGCTGTCGGCATGCCGATGTGGGGCTTTGGTCGGCCCGACCAGATTAGTGAAGGCATCCATACTCGTTTGCGATCGCGAGCGTTTATTACTGTACAGGCGAGTGATCCGAAGCGGCGCCTCGTCTTTGTCAGCGCCGAGCTCGGCAGCATTGACCACCACATTGCGCTGGAGGTTGTTGAGCGCTTGCAGAAACGCTTCGGCACGACCTATACCCTCGACAATGTCATCATTAGTGCAACACATACTCATGCGGGTCCCAGTGGGTACTGGCACTCGCGGACAGATACCGGTCTTGATGGCGGTTTCTATCCCGCCCACTTTGATGCGATTGTTGCCGGTATTATGAGTTCAATTATTGCGGCGCACGACGATCTGCAGCCGGGAAATATCCTAATAAATAAGGGTCGCGTGGCAGGCGCTGGAGTCAATCGGTCGGTCATTGCTTACCGCGAAAATCCGCAGCGCGAGCGTGACCGGTATCGCGAAAACACCAACACAGCAATGACCCTGCTCAAGTTTGTCGGTAACAGCGGCGCGTTAGGAGCAGTCAACTGGTATGCCCTTCACCCCACGGCAATGAATTATTACAACCGGCTCATCTCAGGTGACCACAAGGGTTATGCCTCTGTGCGTATGGAAGAGCAGCAGCGCACACATCAGGGGTCTGAGGATTTTATTGCCGCATTTGCGCAGTCTGATCCGGGTGATGTTACGCCCAATACCAACCTAGACAACACCGGCCCCGGAGAAACCGACGTTGAGACGACTCGTATCATGGGGCAACGGCAGTTAGTGGCGGCGCAGGCGCTCTTCGATGCGGCGCAGGAGCCGCTTGCCGGTGTCATTGACTCGAAACGAATCTACGTTGATTTAAGCCGCTATGAGATCGATGGCGAATTCACCGGGGCGGGCGAGCAGCACACCTGCGCCTCGGCTTATGGTTATGCTTTTGCCGGTGGTTCCACGGAGGACGGGGGAGGGCATTTTCTATTTAGAGAGGGTATGACCGAGCAAAGTATCTGGCGGGACTGGCTGGTGAGGCTCATTATTGGTGCTCCGGAGTGGACCGAACAGGTAAAGGTTTGTCAGGCTCCCAAAGCGATCTTGCTTGAGACTGGTTCGGGTACGCCGCCCCTCCAGTCCCAGATACGCTCCGTTACCTTGGCGCGCATTGGCCAGCTGGTGATAGTCGCCTTGCCGGCAGAAGTAACGACTATGGCTGGCAGGCGCTTACGTGACAGTGTGGCGCGCGAGCTGGGCGATTGGGCAAATTATGTTGTGTTAGCCGGCTATTCCAATGGCTACGCCGGATATATCACCACGCCCGAGGAGTACATGGTGCAGCAGTACGAGGGCGGCCACACTCTGCACGGGCGCTGGAGCCTGCCCGCGTACCAGCAAATTGTGAGCCAGCTGGCAGCAGCGCTGGAATCTGGCATCTCCCTGACGTCTTCAAGCGCCTACGATGACTGGCGCGGTAAATCGTCTGGGCTGGCCCTGCCTCTTGATAACGCGAAACCTCTGCCTAGTGGCGCGCGTTTGGGTGAGGCGGTGACCCAGGTCGAAGCGCGGTATCGCCCTGGACAGACAGCGACGGCGCGTTTCTGGTCGACGAACCCAACGGTGAATTTCCGTAGGAGTAAAAATTATCTACGGGTGGAGCAAAATACTTCGGCAGGTTGGCGTCAGGTCGCGGACGACGGCGACTGGAGCACACGCGTGCGGTGGCAGCTGGAGTCCGGGGCCTACGTTGCTGAATTGAGCTGGGCGATTCCTCAGGAAACAAGGCCAGGTGAGTACCGTGTTTCACACTTTGGCTTCGCCGCAAGCGGTGCTAAGTTTGCCGGGACGTCTAGCGTGTTCGAAATTGTCAGTGAGGACTGGCGGGAGTAGCGTTTCGGAGCTGGCAGCAAAACTATCAGACGTTCAGTGCAGTGTTGTTAGCGTGAGCGGTACTTGGTAGCTGAATGGCTTTTGGGTGCATTTTTTCCTATACCCCCGCCTCTTTCGCGGGTTACTGTGGGGGATGAGCGATCAGTCAATACCCATACAACATGATGAGCCCCAAGGCGCCTTGAGAGAGAGCCTTCTCTTTAATCTTGTTTACTGTAGTCAGGCAAGGGCAGGGGTGGAGAATGCCGACGTTGATGCCATTATCGCGACGTCTCGGCGGCGCAATCCGGTGTTGGGAATCACCGGAGTATTGGTTTTTGGAGGTGGTGTCTTTTTTCAGTGGATTGAGGGCCCCAAGGCTGCGGTGATGGATCTCGTTAAGCTTATCGAGGCGGATTCTCGGCATGAACTGTTTGTGATACTGAGCACCGATGAGGAGGTTCGGGAACGCATTTTCCCGACTTGGGATATGGAGCTTGTGGGCATAGAGAACATTCAAGAAGTGCTTCAGGACGCTATTGATACGGCGTGCGAGCAGAAAAGCATTGACGCTCTGCAGCTCTTGTTAGACAGGCTGCAGACGCCGAGTGAGTAGTGCCTGTCTGTACAGCCGCCTGAACTTTTTAAGCCGTGCGCCGCCTCAATATTGTTCATTAAGGAAACCCCATACCCGCTACTGAGCAGGTGTCAGAGCGTAAAAGGCTTTAATAAAAGAGGCGTTGGGCGCGTTTACTAGGGCCGAGAAGGCAAATTATGAATCGTTCTTTGTTCGAGCAGGGTCCGTTTCGGAGCAAAGCACATCATGATTTGATAGGGGACAAACGTCCCCGTGTCCATTTTTGGAAGGCGGGCAAAATGGTTTAGATCGACACACGCGAATCCGCTCAAATCGCCGAATAGTCCCAATTCCATCCGTTAGTTACCGGAGTGGCACCTCCCGGTAATGAACAAGGCCGACCTCATCTCCGGGGGGCTTATGGGCGTCACTCACAACGGCGGATAGCCCCTCCCTGTGGGGAGGGCGCTGACAATCCGCTGACACCAATAAGTCAAAATACATTGCATCTTGGCCTCTGACGTCCGTTCGCCCCTCGGCACGCGTTGGCCGACGAACCAGTATCAGCAACTCAGAAAGCGAAGTCGCCTTCCACCGTTGTCAAACCCAGAGCATCCCAATCGAGCATACCTCCACGATAGTAGTGGATCTTATCTGCGGGAAATCCGTCCCGAATCATGGCGCGCATGGCCGTGGGGCTTTGAGGACAAACGGGACCATTACAGAAACCCACTACCTTGGAAGCGCCGCCACAATCCCAGCCCGCATCACTCTTCGTGCATCCCAGCTCATCCATTCGCATGGCCACCTCCGTGTAGGGGATGTTGATGGCACCCGGAATGGTTGCATCAAGAAACCACTCTTCGGTGCGCATATCCACGAGAACAGTGTTCGCGTCACCGATAGCTTTTAGCACTTCAATTTCCGTGACAGGCACAATGCCTGGTTCTGGCACCAGTGGCTGCAACCAGCCTTTATTTTTTGCACAAGGAGTCATCTGCCGCGTAATGGTAATGCTCTCCCCAGAGGGCAGCGTGGTGACGAAAAGCTTGTCCTCACCGAGGATGCGCAGATCTTCAGCTAACACTAGCGGAGCAAAGACCATCAGCGATACGACGCTTATCCTTATTGCAGACTTGATTAGAAGCCCCATGATTTACCTCCTTCTTGTGATTATGAAAAAACTTACAGCCGTCGGTCCATCTAGCAAGCTACTGCAGGTTGTCAAAGCACTTATCAACCATTGGGCGGCTTTCTAAAAGACATATTTCTGCCAGATGCCGCTCCAGTTTAGCCTGCTGATCCTAGGTTGTGTAAATTTCGTTTCGTCACAGTCGTGGCCTTAATTTGGGCTCATTGATTAAGATCGCCTTCCGTCGACCGTCAAATACGTCAATAGGTGTGATGTTGTTCAGGGGCTCGCGGTAGCGCTCGATCTTGCCTTGGGTCATTGGGTGGTGCGATGTCCCGCGGGTATGCGCAATATTTCGTTCCCTCAGCCAACGTGCATCGCAACCAGCTGAATGCAGGCGGCCGATTCCCAGTTTGTGTCCTCGGGGGTATGCTGTCAGCTCGAAGGCATAAGCTAGTAGGAAACGATGAGATCGCTAATTGTTACTGTCGCATTGATAGCGTCCGCCTCTGTTCGCGCGAGTATAGATCCTATGCTACCTGCCTCATCGAGCGCCGATGCAGTGACTTCTCCCCTCGCCGCAGTGACCGTAATGAGTCATGACCTTGAGGCCAGTCGCGTCTTTTACGAGGGCGCGCTGTCTATGACCGCTGAACCAATTTCATTGACGGTAGATGAGGCCCAATTGCTCAAGCAACACTGGGCACTCAATGAGGTGGATGCGATCGAGGGGTTCATATTTTCTAACCCTGGCGCCCAGGGTTCTGCGGTAGTCAGGGTGCTACGAGCGCCTGAGGGGATGTCATCTGGCCGCCCCAATCTCAGTAGTCGTTATTCTGGACCGTTGGGTTTCGGACTCCCCGACACTGACATGCCCAGACGCCTTGTAGAGGTTCAAGCGCGAGGATTTAAAAGCACTGCGGGCATTAAACGAATGGCATTTCCGCGCGCAGACGGCAGTGAATATACGGTGAGCGAGGTGCACTACATGGCGCCTGACGACGTTCTGGTTCTGGGTGTCGACCGCGGAGAATATACCCAGATTGGACCGATAGATGATTTCACAAGGATAGGTGGCGTCGCTTATTCGAGCTTTATGGTCGATAGTATCGAGGATAGCTCGCATTTTTTCCGTGAGGTTCTTGGCTATGAGTTGCGCCGCAAAATGTCTTTTCGTTCGAGTGGTCAAGGCATGCCTGATACTCGTAGCGGAGAAGCGATAGCCTTTTTGCAGTGGTTTGCACCGGGCGCCACTACGGGATACTTGGTGATGATGGAATTACTTGATGGCGATAAAAAGCCATACGAGCCGATGGGTATGGCATCGACTGGCTTGTCGATGTGGACTTTTACGACGGACTCACTCTCATCTATTATTTCTCGCTGGCAGGATTATTCTGGTGAAAGCGCTGCTGTCCTCGAGACTAGAGTGCCGCCATTTGGTAGGGTTCGCTCCATTATGATTGCGAGTCCAACGGGTATTTCGATTGAGATAATTGAGCGATCAAACTGAAGTATTACACCGGCCCCGGATTCCGGTGCGCCACAAAGGGCAGGGGAGTTCGAGCGCTTGCAGGCCTCCGGCCCTAATACGCTTCTTCTAGGTCGTTGTTTTTAAAAAGCCAGAAATGATATGGCCGGCACTGAGTTCGAGCGCGCATTTGGTTGCGCGGTGCCCGGTGTATCGACTGAGCTCAGTCGTTGAGGATCTGATTGACCTCTAAAATATAGCCGTCTGCATCGTATAGAGTCGAGACCATCACCCGAATCGTGCCCGCATTACCATAACCCGGGTACTCCCTTAGCGCGGGTTTACCGATGACCTCAACACCCGGAGCGCTCTCGATAACAGGCCACTTAGTTTTCAGCGCTTCGGTATTGAAAAGTAAAATGGCGTTACCGGGCGTGAATCCTTCCCTTCGCACGGGCTTGCTGTGAGAGGGATGCTCGGGATCGCCGTACTCGTACTCGAGCAAGCCGATCACCCCGACATACTCATGAGACGCTTTGAGAAAGATCAGACGCAGTCGTTGTTCGCGATCCTCAGTGGAATGAGGGCGGTTGATCTCTTGGTCATAAATGACCTCCATGCCCAGCGCATCCCTATACAGGGACAGAGAGGCCTCAATGTCGCGGACAATCAATGTGGTGCGTCGCAGGAGAAGCGGAAACTCAGCCGCTGCCGCGAGTGGATCCCCCGCCTTTTCTTCTCCATGGTGAGCCGCTTGAGCAGGCATGAGTAGTGAGAGAGTCAGCAGCAGAGCGCAACTGAGCGCACGAAATAGTAAAGCCATCGACGCCGCCTCCAAGTTGTTTTGATTTGTCCTAAAGTTACATCAATATAACTTTGGGGCGCAAACCGGGCGGTATTTTAGAGGCTGCAATAAGTGGGCGTTGTTTCAGCGCCCAGAGTATCGATCGCCGGGCCTAAGATGACCAAATGAGGTCCGGGTGCTCAAGTTATGAACGATTAGTGACTAATTTCCCAAAAGTGGCGGTGGGGTTCTGCGGCACCATGGAGTTAAAGGTAAGCCTTAGTCGTTCGCGTCTGGCTTTTATAATGGCTCATTCTTGCCAGCGGCATTACGGAGCGCTGACGGCACTGCACTCGGGGCTCTGT
>CAJWWJ010000095.1 GCA_913048575.1 uncultured Halieaceae bacterium | reverse complement strand
GGCTGAGCAAGCGCTGCTGGGTTTGAGTGAAGCAGGGGTGAGCCTGCACTGGTATGCCGGTGTTGAGCCGGACCCAACTTTTACCCACGTCACGGAGGGAGCCCAAATACTGCGTGCAACGGGTTGTACGGCGATTGTTGCGGTGGGAGGAGGCTCCTCGATGGATGCCGCGAAAATTATTGCCTGTACTCGCTCCAGTGACGCGTCACCTGATCAATGGGTTGGCCTCAACAAGGTCCCTGACGATATTTTACCGGTTTACGCCATACCCACGACGTCTGGCACAGGCAGCGAAGCGACAATGGGTGCGGTGATCAAAGATCCTGTCGAGCGGGTCAAGACGATCATTGCTGCCGATGGCCTCTTGCCGCAGGCCGTTGCATTGGATCCTGAGCTATTGCTGGGTATGCCGCCCGCGGTGACGGCAGCGACGGGAATCGATGCGTTGACCCACGGTATCGAAGCTTATATCTGTATTTGGGATCGAGGGACTCGAAAAGAGAATGCGCGTCTTGCTGTGCAGGGCGTTTTTCAGTGGCTGCCGAAGGCAATGGCAGAGCCAGATAATCGAGAGGCCCGCCTAGGCATGGCGCTCGCCGCCTATCATGCCGGCGTAGCGATTAATCAGGTCAGCGTGGGTAATGTTCATGCGATTGCACATCAACTGGGTGCTCGTTATGGGATCCCCCATGGGCAGGCTAACGCACTGGCATTACCGCCTGTTCTCAAAGCTTGCGTGGCAGAGGCAGAAAGCGCACTCGCCGAGCTCGCGGTGGTGACAGATGTCTCGGATGCCGCTTCACCGGCAGCAAGGGCGCAGGCGTTTATTGAGGCCGTATCTCAGTTGATTGCAGACGTGGGCATAGCGGAATCCGACGCCCGTATACAGCCTGCTGATTGGACGTTGCTGACTCACCAAGCGATGGATGAAAGTGATGGCTATGTCTCACCACGGCTGCTGACCAAGGCGGAAATACTGGGCGTTTTGGAGCAGATTACCGCTCGCTGATGGCTTCGATCCAAGTTTTTGTGATCGCCATAAAACGCTCATGGCCCGGCGTAGGTCCTTCTGAGCAGGGGAACCCATGGGCTTCTTGATCAAAATGCTCGTGCTGTACGATGACATGGGCCCGCTGAAGCGTGCTGGCGAGACGCCTGCCGTCGTCTCGTAGGGGATCCCTCTCGGCGGTAATTAAAAGCGATCGAGGAAATCCGGCCAATGTCGTCCGGCGTCCCGGAAACATCAGCTCAACGCTTGGATCCGCGGGCGCAAGGCCATCAAGATAGGTGTCGGTGAACCAGCGCATAATCGAGGTCGTGAGTGGTCCACTTTTAGCGTGCTCGGTGTAGGAGCGCATGGCCGCATGGTAGTGCTGAATGGCGGGGTACATCATGAGGCAGCCTCTCAAGCGAGGCTCATCGGGTAGTCTTGCGGCGGTCGCCAGTGTGAGATTACCGCCCGCACTGTCTCCCGCGATAACGACTTCTCCATTGTTGGGGGCGAGCGCATTGAGGTTATCAATGATCCATCTTGAGGCGGCCAGCGCGTCGTTGTGCGCGGTCGGAAAGGGATGCTCAGGGGCGAGTCGATAGTCTACGGACATCACCGTACACCGTGTTTGATTGGCAAGATGCAAACAAAATGGATGATGGGTATCGAGGTCGCCGATCGTCCAGCCGCCACCATGGAAATAGATAATCAGTGGTCGCTCTAGAGAGCCATGGTACATGCGGGTCGCCAAGCTGTATTCGTCAAACGCCAGCTGTAAAACACTGGTTTTAACCTCCGGAAGCGGCGTGCCTTCCCACGCCAGCCGGTTCATGCGGCGGTAATACCAGCGAAAGCACAGCGTTTTGAGTTTATTGAGAAGTGCTGTCACAAAACATTACTCAGCGTCGATATACCGTGCGTCAGGATCCGATTGGTATTCATAGCGGCCGTCGTCGTTAAGCCGACGACTGATATTACCGCGATGCCATAGATAGTTAAGATGTGCGACGGTTTCACCGGTTGCCATTTGTAGTTCTCCGTCTTGTATTTCTCGGCCAAACAGACAGCTAAAGCAATCTGGCAGTATCTTAGGTTCCATAAGTAAGTCATAAAGCTTTGCCAGAGCGAGTCGATGACTATCGATAATCTGATTCAGCCGCACGCGCACACCGGTGAAGGGCGCTTGGTGTGCGGGGAGGACGAGCAGGTCCTCCGGCAACATGCTGAGGAGCCGTGTGCTGGAGGCTAACCAGGCCTCCAAGGGGTTACCGTCAGGCTGCGTCGGAAAAACCGACACGTTGGGCGTGATGCGGGGCAGGATTTGGTCGCCTGCGATGACCAGCTGGAGTGCTGGACAGTAAAGGCAGGCATGCTCTGGTGAATGGCCTTCACCTACAACGATTTGCCAATAGCGACCCCCAATGGCTAACGTTTGCCGATCGGTGAGTCGCTGATAGTTGTGAGGAAGCGGTGTCGTAAACTGCCCGAAGCCACCGAAGCGATCCCTGTAATTGTCGAGTTGACCCGTCGAAAAGCCCGCTCGGTGATAGAACGAAATGGCGGCGGGTGGTGCCTGTTCCCCGGTGTAACCCATAATCAGGCTGCCGGTCAGGAACTCGGCCTGCGTCATATACAGGTCACAAGCAAAACGCTCACATAACCATCCGGCTAAGCCAATGTGGTCAGGATGCATATGGGTACAAATCACGCGCTTCACGGGTTTGCCGCCCATAAAGCCGTCAAATAACGACTCCCATTGTGCCTTTGCTGTTTCTAAGTTCAGGCAGGTGTCAACGATCGTCCATCCATCGCCATCTTCTAGCAGCCATAGGTTGATATGGTTGAGTGGCCCCGGCATGGTAAATCGAAGCCACCAGACACCGGGAGCCACTTGGAAAGGGGTCTCCTCGGGATGGTCTAGTCGACCCCAAGTGTAGGTGAGGCCTCGATACTGTTCTTCAACACGCTTCAGAGTCATTGATCCTGCATTACTTCAAGCAGAAGTGTGCGCGTCAGCGCCCGCGCTGTCTACTCATGCTCTCCCCATAGGGTTACAGACAAGGACAGGCCTCCAATGTGATACTGATTCCCGATGAGCCTGGTGGAGCAGCCTGGCAAATGACGCCGCTCAATCGCGGGCCAAATTTTTAGCACTGAATCTGGAGCATCTTCGATGTCAGCAAAGCTCGATACGAAAGCGCTTAAGCAATTAGACCAAGCGCATCACCTGCATCCCTTCACTGATTTTGCCGATTACGCCCGACATGGGGGGCGTATCGTGAGCCGGGCTGAACACATTTATATTTTCGATTCGGACGGTAATAAAATTCAGGATGGCATGTCGGGACTGTGGTGCTGCAACTTGGGATATTCTCAAGAGCGAATTAAAACTGCGGTTGCCGACCAGCTCGCTGAATTACCGTTTTATAATAATTTTTTTAGGTGCTCCAATCAGCCCGCTACGGAGTTGGCGGCGCGACTCTGCGAGGTAACGCCAGACCGCTTTCAACGCGTGTTTTTTACGAACTCAGGATCGGAAGCCAACGACACTCAAATTAAATTTGTCCATCGGTATTTTGATCTGTTGGGCAAGCCGGAAAAGAAGCTCATTATTAGCCGCCACAATGCCTATCACGGCAGCACCATTGGCGCGTCCTCGCTGGGCGGCATGTCTGCGATGCATCAGCAGACGATGGGCCTCGACTATATCCATCACATACAGCAGCCGCATTGGTTTGAGGAGGGCGCTGATCTTGATCCTGAAGAGTTTGGTGTTCTCGCGGCAAAAGCCTTAGAGACCGCGATTGATGAGCTCGGTGAGGACAAGGTTGCCGCCTTTATCGCAGAGCCTGTTCAAGGAGCCGGTGGCGTGATTGTGCCGCCGGAATCTTATTGGCCAGAGGTAAAACGCATTTTAGATGAGCGCGACATATTGCTGATTTCAGATGAGGTGATCTGTGGTTTCGGGCGCACTGGCCGTTGGTTTGGCTTTGAAACTTATGGGGTAGAGCCGGATCTCGTGACCTTCGCGAAAGCGGTCACTAACGGGTACATGCCGCTTGGAGGCTGCCTCATCAGCGACAAGATTGCTGACGTGCTGTTGTCAGGCGGCGGTGAATTCGCTCACGGTTTGACGTATTCCGGGCATCCAGCGTCTTGCGCGGCGGGATTGGCGACCCTAGATATTCTCGAGGATACGCAAATTATTGAGCGGGGTGTGGTTGAGCTGGCACCCTACTTTGCCAGTCGACTGATGGAGTTGGTTGATCACCCGATCGTAGGTCAGGTGCGAGTGAAAGGCTTATTCGCAGGCGTTGAACTGGTGCGTGACAAATCCTCCAGAGAGCGATTAGCACCTGCTTCTGCGGCCGCAGTGTTCTGCCGTGATACAGCGATCACACAGGGGCTTATGGTGCGGCAAACCGGCGATGCCATGATCATGGCGCCACCGTTTGTCACCGAGCGATCTGAGCTCGATTTTTTAATTGATCAGCTAGCGATTGCGCTGGATAAGACAGCTCAACATTATGGTGTGACGGCAATACCCGTTTGATCTGTCCCCGAGAGTGCCTCGTAAAATCACACCTATGAGATGGGTTGATAAAATTTGGTTTAACGCGCTGTGGTTCCAAGCGACTTGGTTCTGTTGTGTCATTGGCAGAGATTCGTGGGTACCGATCGCGCTAATGTCTCTCGGGCTTCATTTTGTTTTAGTGAAGGATCGGTTGAGCGAGTTGCGATGTCTGTTCCCAGTCGCTTTGGTGGGCATCAGCGTGGATGTGCTGTTAACGTTAGCTGGCGTGTTTGTTTTTCCTGAGTATTGGCTTGTTCCCTTGTGGCTGGTTATTTTATGGTGGGTCTTCGCGGCGGCGCTATACCGTAGTTTTGCCAAGATAGGACAATCTATGTGGTTAGCCGCGCTACTGGGCAGTATTGCGGTCCCTTTTAATTATTTTGTTGGCGCTGGGTTGGGAGCGGTCTCGTTGCCATTGGGTACGATGGTGACCGCCGGTCTGCTGGCGTTGGTTTGGGCCGCGCTTTTGCCTGCACTTTATTGGATTTCTCACCGTATGAGGCCGACAGTATGACTCTGATAGTCCGCTCTGATCTTGCTGCAGCGATCATGCTGATAACATTATGGTTTGGCGTTGTGGTCCCAGCGCAGTCCGCTGAACCCGCTGGCTCCGCTGTTACTGAGACGCCGGTGACAAAGCCCAATGCAGTGGCCCTCGACGTGTGGCCCACCGTGGGACAGGCCCGCCTTAAAATACTGTTTTGGAATGTGTACGACTCAGTTTTATCAACCCCGACTGGGACTTGGCAGGATAAAGGGCCTTATCAATTAGCGTTGACTTACTTGCGTGATATTCCGGCACAACAGTTGGTTGATGAAACCGAAAAGGCTTGGCGCGATCAAGGCCGGAGCCATCCCGACGAAAAGCAGTGGCTACAAAGTCTGTTGCTGTTGTGGCCCGATGTGACCGAGGGCGATAAGCTGGTGTTGGCAGTCGATGCGAAGGGTAATAATGCTTTCTGGTTGAATAACCGGGAAATTGGCGGCATCGATCATCCAGAATTTGGTGCCTTTTTTGGTGGTATTTGGCTAGACGCAGATTCACCACGACCGGCATTGCGTGCCAAATTGATAGGCGAAAACTAAGACGCTATTTATGGCCGCCGACTGTGGTACGACAGCAGGGGATCTTCCTCGTGCGATCCAGTATGGCAAGCGATGGCGTCGACAAATAAATAAAATAATTCTGCCTGTGAAGAGATATCGAGCTTGGCATAGGCATGCTTACGGTGCAGCTTGATGGTCTCGGTCGATATTTGAAGCTTTTCTGCAATCAGCCGTGTGCTGTTCCCCAGCAACACCAGCTCGATCACCTCTCGCTCGCGCCGCGTAAGCACGGACGCGCCGAAAGCGCTCAGCGCAACGTGTAAGCGCTGACGTAAGCCCGCCTGGTTCGCCGCGGGTGAGGCCGCGCTGTGCCAATGTCGACGAGTGAGTGCTTCTACGACAGGAAAAATCGCTTCTAACAAATTGATCTGTCGTTTCGAGAATAGGCGGCTACCTTCGGTCATACCAAACGCGAGGTTCACGACACCATCAGTCAGCTTGATGAGTAGCCCACATTCATCTTGAAAGCCACAGTCGCGATACCAGGTACGATAGTACTCACTCTCTTTGAACCCTGTCGGCGCCAGCTCATTCAGTTGAAACACACCAAACTGTCCATCGATCGTAGCGGCACGATAAAAAGGGTCCAATAAAAAGGGCCCTGTTACATAGCGATCGAGCGTTGTTTTGCCTCTGCGCTTGAGCGGGAGCGTGTATTCGATGGTTGGGGCGCCGGTATCTTGATAGCGAATCAGCGCCGTGTCATCTGCACCGACCCACTGCTGAATGCCCACGCTCAGGGCCTCAGCGAATCCCGGTTCGTTGAGGTGAGAGACCGCATCCGTGACGACATGGGAAAAAGTGGTTAGCGTTTCCATATTTGAAGCTTAGCCCCATTGTGCCGGTTGGCCCAGCATGCTTTGACTGCCACCTTTGCTTGAGGCTTGACGCTAGAAGGCACCAGCCTCAATGTGCCCCCAAGACGCAAAGAGGCAACAGCCATGACCGCCACTCATTTAATTTTGCATCAATACGATATTTCCCCGTTTTCTCAGAAAGCGCAAAAAATGATGGGACTGAAAGGACTCGCTTGGCACAGCATTGAAATGCCATTAATTGCGCCCAAGCCCGATGTGGAGGCCCTAACGGGGGGGTATCGTGGGACGCCGGTATTGCAATGTGGCGCCGATATCTACGTTGATAATTGGATGATCGCCCGCGCGTTAGATCACTATGATCCATCGTTACCTCGTCTCAATCGGCAGGGCGCATTGCAGGCGGCCGGCGGTTACGCGTGGAGTGAACGGTTCTTTATGCCGCTGCTGCAGACGGCATTCGCGACCTATAAGGACCAGTGGGATGATGACTTTCGTGCTGATCGCCAGCAGGTGTTTCCCGATGTTGATTTCAATACCCTAGCGGTCGTTGATCCAGAGCGCCGAAGCCAGGTGCGCGCTTTTGTGAGTGCGATTGCGGCACAGTTAACGAGCAGCAGTGATTTTTTAAATGGTGACTACCCTGATGGCTGGGATGTTCATGTTTGGGGCATGTGTTGGATGATTCATAGCGCCCTGCCGGATCTGATTCCTGTTGTGAATGCATTCCCTGCTGTGGCGAATTGGTATCAGCAGATGTCCGATTTGGGTGTGGGGGAACGAGCAGATGTCACGATTGAGCTGGCGTGGAGTCAGCTGAAGCAGAGTCAAAAGGCGCCCTTGCCTGATACGCCGGTCGATGAGCCCCTTCGGGATTGGCTCGGTCAGCAGGTGGTGGTGGGGACAGGATCTGCCGATCGTGGCGCGTCCGCAGGCAGATTGTTGGCAGTTGATGGGGAGCAAGTCGTGATCGCCACAGAGCCACGCGAAGGGGTTAGCGCGCAAGTGTGGTTTCCGCGATTCGGTTACGCGCTGAGCCTAGCCAACCAGTCTTCGTAACAATGGGATGATAAAGGGCGTCGTTAACTTAACTGACTTCCACCAGGTCCAGAGTGGACTGATAGAGGGGCTCCGCCCCCGATTCGTTTACGATAAAGACGTTTTCCATATGGGATGGACCGAGCCTGCTGCCAAAGTATAAACAGTCGATACTGATCACCATGCCAGGTTGAACGACGAAACCCTCCCTTGCACCGTGCAGGCCGGTGCCCGGATACCGCACCGGGCTTTCGAGGGGAACTAGGCCGACGGAGTGCGCGACCACCAAGAGCTTCTCCGGCGGATCGAGTCGCTGCGCCGCTGCAATATCTTTGAATTGGCAGATGTCAGCGGTGTTAACGCCGGGCTTGAGTCGGGCACTGATGGCATCAAATGTGTCGCGCACGGCATTGTACTGGTCGCGGTATGCATCGGAGGCGGGTC